>JAIXSW010000338.1 GCA_027484495.1 Gammaproteobacteria bacterium | reverse complement strand
CAATCCAGCAGCCAGGTCGCGGCGCTGCTCGGCATCAGCGAAGCCAATGTACGGAAAAAACTGCAGCGGGTGCGGGAATCGCTAAAAGAGCAATGGCTCAACCGCTACGGTCAGCTGATTTTATCAACGGCGCCGGGGCTTGGTTTTTCGGCGGCATTAACCGCGGCATTGGCCACTGCCAGCCCGCCAGCGGCGGCGATGGCAGCCGATCAGCTTGTACAAACCATGGCGCATTCTGCCACTCAGGGTACAGCTTCAGGCCCACTGAAATTACTGGCCATCCTCGGCGGTGCCGCCATTGGCGCTTTACTGGCAATCGCCGCGGTGTTTTATGGCATGAAACCGGCGATAGACCGCGCTGACAGCGCAGAACTCGCAACGCAACTGCGCCAGCTACGCCGCCGCACTATGGTCTGGATGGCGTTGTTTGGCCTGTGCTGGGTGGCGGCGTATGAGCTGACGCAAAGCGCCTGGGGGCCAATCGGCTGTATGACGATGCTGACGTTGTTGCTGCTGAGCACGCAGGTCCAGCTCAGCCGCCTGCTGGCGCCACAACAAGCCAGAGAACGGGCGGCAGATCCGATCAAAGCAGCGGCAACACAACGCCGGCAATGGCTTGGCTGCGTGATTGGCACCGTGGTCGGCATCGGCGCCGGCTGGGCCGGCATGATTGCCGGGTTGATTGCTGCGGGCCGTCTCTGACCGCGCTCTGCCGGCATCCGCCAATTTAATCCTGCCCCGGTTTTTGCTGGCGCAAACTTTTAGTACCGCTGCGTTGTTTTTTACTGTCGAGCCGGCGTTGTTGGCTGCCGTAGGTTGGTTTGGTGGCGTGGCGTTTTTTCGGCACTATGCCGGCCGATTTAATCAGTTCGATCAGCTGCAACAACGCCGTTTCCCGGTTCATTTCCTGGCTGCGGCTTTGTTGGCTCTTGATGATAATTTTGCCTGACGCGGTGATGCGATGATCGGACTTTTGCAGCAAAGCCGTTTTGTAATGCGCCGGTAACGAAGACTGCTGAATATCAAACATCAGCTGCATCGCCGTTGAGGTTTTATTGACATGCTGCCCGCCAGGGCCACTGGCGCGGATGGCTTGCCAGTCGATTTCAGCTTCATCAATGGCGATAGTCGAAGTGATTTGGATCATAGGTTACGGCTGTTTGGACAGATTGGTGCCAGTGTAACAGGAGTCGCGCCAATGCACTGCCGCCAAGCAACCCTGAAAATCACCACAATGCGCCGCCGGCTGGCCGTCGATTGACAGGCTCCTCACAACACTGCAGGATAAATGAAAGCGCTTTCTAAACGGAATTCTGATGCCTATTCTGCAACAAACCAAGTCCCGCCGGCTGTTTGTCCGGCTAGCGCAATTCAGCGCGATATGCTGCTTATTTTCATCCACACTGGCTGGCGCCGCCACGCCGCAGGCCAGCTGTGTTGCTACCGCGCCCACTGAATTTGCGCTGTCGCGGCCGGCCTATCAGGAAAAACTTGCTGGTTTCTGGCTCGGCCTCAGCATCGCCAACTGGACCGGGCTGGTCACTGAGATGGACAAAATCGGCGGCGCTGGTCCCGCCGGGCGTTTTTATACCAGGCAAGACTGGGGCAAAGCCGATGAACCCAGCATCTGGGGGCAAGGCGTGCCGAGTGATTTATCGCCAACGATTAACTGGGTGCTGCGCGGCCCTGACCAAGTCTGGGGCTCGGACGATGACAGCGACATTGAATATATTTACCTGCAACTGCTGCTGCAAAACCCCAATCCGCTGCTGACGGGCGCGCAAATTCGTGCCGGCTGGCTGGCTTATATCTACCGCGACGACAACACGCCGCATCGCACCAAAGATGGCAAACCGGAGAATTTCCTTTGGGTGTCCAATCAGCAAGCCTTTGATTTGATGCAACAAGGCTGGTTGCCGCCCTTTACCGGCCTGCCGCCGCAAAACCCGCATTACGACATGATTGACGCCCAGCTGACCACTGAACTGTTTGGCGCTTTGGCGCCGGGCCGTCCCGATATCGCGCAGCAGCTGGCCTATTTACCGATCCGCACCACTGCGTCTGGCGAAGCCGCTGATATTGCCCAGTTTTATGTTGAACTGCATGCCCGCGCAGCGCTGTTCAGCCCTGAGCTGGTGCTGGATAAAAGCAAACTACGCGCCGAATTGCTGCTAATTGCCGCAAAGGCGCGCCAAACACTGCCGGCCAATCAATATCCGGCCAAAATGTATGACTTTGTGCTGGCACAGTTTCAGGCCGGCGTGCCGTGGGAACAGGCGCGGGACGCTTTGTACCGGCGTTATCAGCTGGAACAACAGGACGGCTATCAAATCAGCGCCAAACAGCTGTATTGCAACGGCTGTTTTGCTGCCGGCATTAACTTCGCCGCCAGCCTGCTCAGTTATTTTTATGGCGCCGGCGACATGCAGGACACGATAAAAATCGCCGTGCTCGCCGGCTGGGATTCCGACAATCCGGCTGCAACCTGGGGTGGGCTCTATGGCCTGATGCTCGGTGCCGACCGCGTTGAACAACAGTTTGGCCAGAAGCTGTCCAGGCGCTTTGATATTCACCGCACCCGCAAAGGTTTCGCCAATAATGGCCAGACTGATTTCGGAACTATGGCGGCACAAGGCATCGCCGTCACCGACAAAGTGGTTACTCAGCTGATGCAGGGCAGACTCAGTGCAGACAAGCAGTGCTGGCTGATCCCCCAACCCGCAGCGCCGGTGCTCACTCCTGTTGGCTGATTGCACCTTTGGTCGTATTGCATGTTCGCGTCCGGATGCACTAAAAATGCCGTTTCTGGCAGTCGATTTAGCCTCATCGGACTAAGCTGACTAGAACGATTGAGTACATTGACTGAGAACAAGTCACAATTCAGGTCAGACCAGAAAATATTCAATTGCTATCAAGGCTTTTTGCACAGAAACTGCGCAAACACCGCGATATTTTGGTGCATTCAAACCCCGGGAGTTGCTGTCTGTATGCTGAATCAGGAACTGTCTTTGCAGGGGACCCTGGATGTGCTTTACAACAATCTGAAAACCGGATTGATCGGCACCGGCGTAGCAGCAACGGCCGCCAGTTTGTTGCTGTTTCAGCACAATCACCATTCCTCCGTTGGCATCTGGTGGCTGCTGATGATCGGTCTGCTGTTGTGGCGTGGCTACGACCTGCGTTGCTGGAACAGCCTGAAAACCAAACGGGAAAAATACCAGCCAAAAAATCTGCAACGCTTTGCCATGCTGGCCATCGCCACTGCGGTGTTGTGGAGTGTGTTTGGCCTGTGGTTTGGCATCGGCGCCGACTCCGAGCAACTCATCGTGATCCTGGCCACACTGGCGGCGATTGCCGCCGGTGTCACCAATGCCCTGTCGTCGCACAAAGCCCTGATCATCAGTTACATCGTGTTATGCCTGCTGCCTTTTGGCCTGTGGTTTTTATGGCAAGGCGGCGAGCAGGTGATTTTTGGCTACCTCGGCGTCATTTTTACCGGTCTGTTGAGCTTCTCTGCACGCAACAGCTACTTGTTTACGCTGGAATCGATCCGGCTGCGCCGGGAGCATGAACATTTGCTGGTCAATCTGGAAACTGAGGTGTTGCTGCGCACGAAAGAGCTGTCGCACTTATCTGAGATTGAATCACTAACCGGCCTGTATAACCGCCGCCGTTTTATCGAAATTGCCTCCGAGCTGACCGAAGTCAGCCGGCGTAACGAATTGAAACTGGCGCTGGTAATGATTGATCTGGTAGGGCTAAAGAGCATCAACGACGGGCTCGGGCATGAAATCGGCGACCAATATTTGCGTGAAATCGCCGACCGGCTGCGGACCATGACGCATGAGCCCGCGATTTGTTGCCGCTGGGGTGGTGACGAATTTTTAATCGGCATTCCGATCACTGAAGCGGCTTTGTATGACTTTGTCGACAAGGTACAGCGCAGTATTTCCCAACCTTTGCGCCTGCAGGAAAATGCGCTGAAACTGTCGGCCAACATTGGGGTTTCGCTGTACCCGGACCACGGCCGCGATATCTCCAATCTGATAAATCTTGCCGACCTCGCCCTGTACGGCAATATCGAAAAAGCCGGTAAAGAGGGTTTTACCATCTATGACGAACAGATTGCCGGCAAATACCGGCGCAAATCGATGTTGCGTACCCGGCTGGAGCAGGCGATCAGCAATCAGGAACTGCGGTTGGTGTTTCAACCCATCATCCGATTGGGTGCCGTCCAACAGAATTATTATGAAGTGCTGCTGCGCTGGACCTTAGATGGTAAACCGGTAACTCCCGACGAATTTATCCCGTTGGCAGAACAAAGTGGCTTGATCAATCCGATTGGTTATTGGGTGTTGGATCAGGCTTGTCTGGTGATCCGGGAAAGTCTGCAGCGCCATCAGCCCCTGCAATTAGCCGTCAACGTGTCAGCCCTGCAGTTCCAGCAGCAGGAGTTTGTGCCGGACTTACTGGCGTTGTTGGACCAGCATCAAGTCCCGGCCGAACTGCTGCAAATTGAAATCACCGAATCGGTATTCACCGTCGACAAAAATATCCTGATCGACAAAACCAACCAGTTGCGCGATGTCGGTATCGCGATTTCGATTGATGACTTTGGCACCGGTTACTCATCTTTGTCGGTGATCAATGAACTGCACGTCAATAAAGTTAAAATTGATAAAGCCTTTATCGACAAAATCGGCGAAGGCGGCATGCCGGTGTTACGTGCCATTGCCTCAATGTCACAGTCGATGGGCTGGGAAATTGTCGCGGAAGGCGTGGAGACTGCAGAACAGGTGCAGATCCTCACGGCGATTAACATTCACTACATGCAAGGGTACTACTTCAGTAAACCTGTTGAATACTCATCACTTTTTCCATTTTCTAACGAATAATCGAGGTGTCGTGTGAATTATCATGGTCTGCGTTTTAAAGCCAGTGTCCCTACTGTGCTGATGTTTATCACGCTGTTGTTTATCCTGACGTTATCTTCGGTGATAGTGTCAAAGCTGCAGAACATTGTGCAGGAGGAATCTGACGTCTTTCAGCAGGCCATCTCAATAGTACTGAACGCTGATCGGGATCTGTATCAGGCCAAACTGGCAATTTCAGAACATAAACTTGGCGCCAACCCGCAATTCAACACCGACTATCAGGAAAACGTCGCGCAGGCAAAAGACCGCTTTAACCAATACAAAGCGCTGATGACGACCTATCCGCAATTCAGCGGTCAGTTCGCTGATTTTGAACAGAAATTTAACGCCTGGACCAGCAGTGCCGACCAGTATTTTGCTGCAGGCGCAGCCAAAGATGCCGCCTTTGTGCAGCAGGAAGACCAACAGTTTGCTGCGCTGCGCAAAATCTATAACGACGCCGGTGAATTCGCTTTGAACCTGTCCAAACAACACATTGACGAAGCCAACAACGAAGTTCGGGACATTGAAGTCACAGCGCTGCTGATCAGCCTGCTGGTGTTTGCTGTTGCGGCCTGGTACAGCTTTAAAATGCCAACGGCGATTAAATCTAACGTCGAAACCATCATCCACCGCCTCGATGAAATTACGCAGGGCGAAGGCGACTTGACCCAGCGCATCAGCGTGCAGACCAAAGACGAGTTACGCGACCTGGCCGATGCCTTTAACCGCTTCCTTGATGCGCAGGCGCTGATGATCACCGACATTTTGCACAGCAGTGAACAGCTCGCCGCAGTGACAGGCAACATGCTAACGTCGGTGCATGAAACCAAACGCATCACACAAAGCCTGAATACCGCGACAGATTCAATTGTCAGCGCGGTACACGAAATGTCCGTCGCGAACCGCGAAGTTGCCGTGGTGGCCTCCGACACCGCACGCGAATCAGACGATTCACGCGGTTATGCCGAAAAAGGCATTGCATCAATTAAAGCGGTGTCCGGCAGCATCAGTGGCGTACTGGACGATGTCGACACCGCAATGAGTTTGTCCGAAGCGTTAAATAACAGTTCGGTCGCCATTTCCAGTGTGATTGAAGTGATTAGCGGCATCGCCGGCCAAACCAACCTGCTGGCGTTAAACGCCGCGATTGAAGCCGCGCGGGCCGGTGAGCAAGGCCGCGGTTTTGCCGTGGTCGCCGATGAAGTGCGTAAGCTGGCATCGAAAACGCAGGAAAGCACCGAAGAGATCAAAGGCACCATTCATACGCTGCAGCAACTGGTGACTGAATCGACCCATGCCATCCGTCGGGGCAAATTGTCAGCCGACAACTCAGTGCAACAAACGGAAGTGGCAGAATCGGTGTTTAGTCATTTGATGAAATCGTCATCAGAAGTCAGTGGTATGTCACTGCGCACAGCAGCAGCAACTGAGCAACAGTCACAGGTGTCGGAAGAGATCAACCGTAACCTGCATCAGCTGCATGATCAGTCGGTGGTAGCAGACCAAATTGCCGATCAGAACTATGTCCTGATCAATGAGCTAAAAGAAGTTGCCGGTCATCTGAGCGGCTTAGTCGGTCGTTTTAAGGTTTAATCTCTGGCGCACACGCATGCAGTTCACACTGATGCATCTGCAAAAACAGCGTCACCACAGTGCGGACATGGCCGGGTAAATCGGCCGGTTTGCGCTTCGGTGACTGCTGAAACATATTGCGCAGCATATCCATGCCGACCAGCATGCCAAACAAGAACTCGGTGCTAAGCGCCGGATCCGGGCAACATATCACTTTGGCCTGATGCGCCTGCGACAACCAGGCTTCGACCTGCTCACAAGTGGCTTGTGGCCCCAGTTCATACATCCGCAGCCGCAATTCTTCCGGCATGCCCTGATGCCCTTGCAAGGTTTTCATCAGACACAGATGATCTTCACTGAATAAATACTGCAGCAGACGCAGGCTGAAACTTTCCAGCGCGGCAAAGGTTTGCGCGGCGTTTTGCACGGCCGGGCTTAAACTTTCGACAAAAAAATCAGACTGGGCGCGTAGCACCGCTTCAATCAGCGCGTTGCGGTTACCAAAGCGCGAATACAACGTCGCTTTGGAAACCCCGGCTTTGGCGGCCACAGCCTCCATCGTCAGCACACCAGCACCTTCAAATAACAGGATTTGCCGCGCGGCCTGCAAAATGGCTATATCCTTATTGCGGTCAACCGGCCGTCCGCTTGCTGCAGGGCCTGATGGCGGGAGATGGGATGTGCCCGGTGCTGTTGTCATCATTTTTCTCTTGTTTATTGAACGCGGCCGTTCAATAATGCGTTTCTGAACGAAGCCGTTTAATAATACCAGACTCTGCCCGAGGTGGCCATGTTACGTACTCTTGCTCTGCTCACCCTTGTGTCTCTGCCGTTGTGGCTCGGCGGTTGTTCCGATCCCGCTGCTGCCAATAGCAATGCAGAAAAACCCAGAGCTGTGCTGACCCAAGCATTACAACAAGCCGGGCAACAACAGCTGGTGCTGACCGGTGTGGTCAAAGCGCGCAACGAAGTGCCGGTAGCTTTTCAGGTCAGTGGCCGTATCGCCGAGCGGCTGGTGGAAGCCGGCCAGCGCGTTGAGCAGGGGCAGCTGCTGTACAAACTTGATCCAAAGGATTTAGCCGAATCGGTCCGTGTTGCCAAAGCTGCGCAGGCCGCCGCCAAAGCCAGCCTGGAGACTGTCCGGGCGGAAAAACATCGCACAGCGCAGCTGATCAAACAACGCTTTGTCAGTGAACAAAGCAGCGAACAGGTTGAACTGCGCTACAACGAAGCCAAAGCCAATCTGGACCGCGCCAATGCGCAGTTACAACAAGCCGAACACGGCCTGAATTACGCGAATCTGACAGCCGGTAGCGCCGGCATCATCACCGACATCAGCGCTGAACCTGGCCAAGTGGTCAGTGCCGGCCAACGTCTGGCAGCCCTTGCCAGCGCGCAACAATCTGAAATTGAAGTGCAGTTGCCGGAACACATCACACCGCCAACGCAGGGCACTGTGCTGTTCGGCACTGAAAACCTGACGCTGACGCTACGAAGCGCCGCCGGCAGTGCCGATAGCGCCAGTCTGACGCGCCAGGCGCGCTATAGCCTGAGCAGTCAACCGACCGAACTGGCACTGGGCCGGGTGTTGCAGGTCCAACTGCAGTTGCCGGTCAGTGCACAGCAAGTGCAGGTGCCACTTGGCGCACTGGATGAACGCGGTGCGCAGCCACAGTTGTGGCAAGTGGTTGATGGCAAAGCGCAGCCGTCTGCCGTTACTGTGCTGAAACTGGACGGCGAATTTGCCACAGTGCAAACCAGCCTGCCGGCCGGCAGCAAAATCATCACGCT
>JAIXSW010000548.1 GCA_027484495.1 Gammaproteobacteria bacterium | reverse complement strand
AGTCCCCTGTAACAATGCGTCCAACGGCTTGATCACGACCTCTTCCTGTCCAACCAGAGAATCTACAACAAAACCAACCTGTTGCGTACCAATCTGCACGATCACGACATGACCTTGTTCCCGACGCAGTTTTTTATCAGAACCCCGAACCAGCCAGTGCTGTAAATAAAACAGTGGGATTGCTTTATTCCGCACCACGATTGTTAATTGGCCGTCCACAATATTGGTTTTTGACAGATCCAAATGAAAGATTTCATTCACTGTTGCCAAAGGCAAAGCAAATGGCTGTTTGCCAACAACAACCATCAACGTCGGCAGGATCGCCAGTGTCAGTGGGACTTTAATTTCCAGCAGTGTGCCCTGACCCAACTTGGAATGGATATGCACTGTACCGTTGAGCTGGTTAATTTTGGTTTTCACTACATCCATGCCAACGCCGCGGCCTGAGATGTCGGAAATCTGCTCTTTAGTGGAAAAGCCCGGTGCAAAAATCAGATTAAACGCTTCGGTGTCAGACATACGGGCGGCAGCATCAGGATCAAGCACACCGCGTTTGATCGCGATGGACTTAAGCTTTTCAGGGTCCATCCCTGCGCCGTCATCCTGAATGGTCAATAAAATATGATCACCGGCCTGTTGTGCCGCGAGTTTCACCAAACCAGTTCGAGGTTTGCCAGATTTAACCCGAACGTCTGGCATTTCAATGCCATGGTCAACAGAATTGCGCACTAAGTGCACCAGCGGATCGGCCAGCGCTTCGACCAGATTTTTATCTAAATCGGTGTCTTCGCCTTCCAGTTCAAGATTGATTTCTTTTTGCAGTGAGCGCGCGAGGTCGCGAACCACCCGAGGAAACCGGCCAAATACTTTTTTGATCGGTTGCATCCGGGTTTTCATCACGGCGCCTTGCAGATCGGCGGTAACAACATCCAGATTCGAAATGGCTTTGCTCATTTCTTCGTTCTGTGCAACGCTCGACAGGCTAACCAGCCGGTTTCGTACCAACACCAGCTCGCCGACCATATTCATGATCTGGTCAAGCCGTTTTGTATCAACCCGCACTGTTGTATCGGCCTGAGCAGCGCCTTTGCTGTCGCCATCACCACTGTCTTTTTCTTTTGCAACAACAGGTGCTGGCGCTGGCGCCGGCACTGGAGCAGGTTTTGCGGCTTCTGCTTTTACTGGTTCAGCTTTCGCGGGTGCAGCAGCAGGTTGTGCAGCCTGAGGTTTAGCCGCAGGTTTTGCTTCAGGGGCAACACCAACCGGCGCTTTGCCTTTGCCGTGCAATTCATCCAGCAGCGACTCAAACTCATCATCACTGATGTCATCGCCAGCTTTTCCGGCCGCTTTTGCAGGCGTTGGAGCCGCAGCAGGCTTCGCTGATGCCGCAACAGGAGCTGCAGGTTCGGTCTGTCCTGGGATAAACGACCCTTTGCCGTGCAACTGGTCAAGGATCGCTTCAAATTCATCATCGGTAATATCGGTACTTGCAGACGTTACCGGAGCTATCACCGGAGCAGGGACAGGTGCGGCATCGCGCCCTGGAGCACCGCCGCCATGTAGCTCGTCGAGCAGTCGTTCAAACTCATCATCATTAATATCATCGACTGAACCTGAAGCTGCGACAGGTTCTGCTTCAGTTTCAAATGAGACAGCGGCATCAAAGGATTCGATGCTCATTTCCGGTTCTGCGACAGGGGCGGCGTGATGTTCATCTGCACCTTCCGGCTCGCTGAGTCGGTGCAAAGCTTCCAGCAATTGTGGGGTTGCAGGCTCCAGTGGCTGGCGTGCCTGCACATTGGCGAACATTTCATTGATCGCATCAAGCGCCTGCAAAATCACGTCCATTAATTCGGAAGTGACGCGCCGCTTACCAGTCCGTAAAATATCGAAAACGTTTTCCGCACCATGACAGGCGTCAACCAGCTCCGTCAAAGACAAGAAACCAGCGCCACCTTTTACCGTATGAAATCCACGAAATATTGCGTTGAGCAAAGCAGAATCGTCGGGGTTGTTTTCTAGTTCGACCAACTGTTCTGCCAATGCCTCCAGGATCTCGCCGGCTTCGACTAGGAAATCCTGTAAAATATCCTCATCTAAATCAAAGCCCATGCCACCTTACCTCTCTCAGAACCCTAAACTCGATAATAAATCGTCAACATCGTCCTGTCCCTGCACCACATCATTCCGGCTGCCGGCATCAATAATCGGCCCTTCGGCTTCATGCCCGGCTTTGGGCTTGCGTACTACAGCGGGTCTGGCGTCAGCAGCGACAGTGACATGTCCAAATGCAGTTAATAATCCGATCAAGCTGTCTTCTACTTCTCGAACCAGTTCTATCACACGGCGCAAAATTTGCCCGGTTAAGTCCTGAAACCCTTGTGCCATCAACACTTCAGTCATTGACCCTTGCAATGCATCAACATTGGTTGAGGATTCGTGTAGAAAACTATTTAAACTATGGCATAAGGCTTTGAATTCACCAAGTTTTAGGTTCCTGGTCATCAATTTCTGCCATTCAGGAAGGATTGCATTCAAACTACTACTCAGCTTATCCGCAATCGGTAAACAGGTTTCCACTGCGTCCATAGTTTGATTTGCCGCCTGCTCAGTCATGTCGATGACATGGGATAACCGGCGTTTGGCATCAGGAATATCCTCTTCCAGCAAGCTATTGATGGAAGGGTCAACCTGAAAGCTTTTGAGAGAGTCATGCAGTTGCCGCGTAAGTTTCCCTACTTCGGCGAAGAGCTCAGACGTACCAGGTACCGCAAGTCCCTGCACCAACACGTTGGCGGCATCCTGCTCGCCCATCTCCAACAACTGCACAAGCTCTCGTGCTTGTTGCAGGGTGATTATAGGTGCCGTATATGCAGACATAGCGCCACTCCT
>JAIXSW010000285.1 GCA_027484495.1 Gammaproteobacteria bacterium | reverse complement strand
CTAACCAAAACCAACAATTTGGCTTCACGCCGATTGAGAAATCCCGAGCTCTGCGAGGGATATGAAGGCTCCCAATAAAGCCAAGGGGCCCACTCAGTCGAGTGGGCCTTTTGCATTTTAGGGTCCTTAAAATTACCGGGCCTTGCTGCCACACCGCTGTTTCATGTCTTGCACACGGTGAAAGGCTCGGCATAAGATGATGAAATAACGGACAGTTTTTGTATTTAGGAGCTAGTAGCATCTTGCCTGGCGGGACGTCGCATAACTGCAATTCAATGCAAGTAGTAAAGTGAAACTGGGCTTTGAGAAGCCCACTGATATTGCTTCAAGGACCTGTTGGAATCTTCTTCAACGAGGCTTCGCTCGGCGGAAATCAGGTGAGGGCTTAGAATTCGAGCAGCCAAACTGTTGGTTGCCTTGAACTCCACGAAAGGTAACAAAGTGCACAACATAGGAAAAGCCCACTCTTTCGAGTGGGCTTTTTACTTGGTATCGTTACAAAAATCAGTGTTAGATCAGAACTGATAGCTGGCCGTCAGGCTGATTTGGCGGCCACGTAAATTGTATTGCGTGGTGTCGGTATAATCGCTGCCGGCGCTTGGGTCAAACGGCGGGTCACGATCGAGTAAGTTCTGTACGGCAAAGCTGATTTGCGTGTTGGCAAAACCACGGTAGCTCAACTGGCTGTCCCACTGCGTGAAGCTGCTGATGTCGCTGCGCAGGCCCGGATTACTCGCGGCAGTAGCCACTTTCTGCTGATAGCCGCTGCTAAACGCGGCAGTCAGGCTGGCTTGCCAGTCGCTGTGTTGCCAAATCAGACTGTTGTTACTTTTCCAGGCCGGTAAAGCACCAAATTGATTATTGCCTGCGCCTTCCAGTACCGGTTGCCCGGCGACCAGTGCCTGTTTGTAATCCAACAGCTGCGACCACACCGTTTTCAGGCTCAGGCTATGGCCATTGCTCAGATCAAAGCGGTAGTTAAAGTCGATATCGACACCGCGGGTATCGCGGCTGCCCTGATTGGTATACTGGTTTTTCAGGATTTGTAAGCGGCCTTGTGCATCACGCAGAATGCGATCGGCATAGAGTTCCGGGTGGTCTACCACATATTGCGCGCTGTCGCCGGCGATAATGTCCTGCTGTTCAATGCTGAATACATCAATGCCCACACTGCCTTGTTTACTGAATGACCAGATCAGACCAGCGTTGCTGTTAGTCGAGCGTTCCGGTTGCAGCAGTGGATTACCGCCGCGGACCTGGGTGTAACCGCGACGACTGCCAGGTTCCAGCGGATCTTTCGGGTCAATCACAGTGCCGTAACTGATGGTATTACTGTCGGCAATTTCCGGCAAAGAAGGTGCACGGAAACCACGTGACCAGGATGCGCGCAGCAACCAATCTTCCGCCAGGACATAATGCACGCCGGCTTTTGGCGAGAATGCCCGGCCAAAATCGTCATAATGATCAAGGCGCCCCGCGATACTGGCGGTTAAATCGGTATACAGCGGCAAGCTTAGTTCGGCAAAAGCCGCGCTGACCGTGCGTTCGCCTTTGACCAGGTTGATAGCCGGGCGCAGCTCGGTGCCGGACAACACCTGCGGTGACGTGCCGGCATCCATCCGTTCTTTACGCAGGTCAAAACCGGTGGCGATTGCCACTGTGCCATAGTCGTTCTCCCACAGATCGCGGCTGGCACTGCCGTTCAGCGAATTAATTTCGTATTCGCCAGGCCGGCGTGTTTGTAAGCGCAACCGGTTCAGCACTTCAGCACTATTCTGGCGACCGTCAAAGCGGTAGCTGCCTTCTTTCAGTACTTTTTCGAATTCATAACGATTGACGAAGTTGTCGACATATTCACGCTGATGACTGAATGATTGCAGCAGTTGCACCTGCGCATCCCAGACATCGCCCTGATACTTCAGCCCGGTCAGCACGCGGCTGAACTGCTGGCTGTTGGCTTTGGTGCGTGGACCTAAGTCAAAAAAGGTGTATTCGATCGCCAGCGGTTTGCCAGAGCTATTGTCCGGGTGATTCACCGGTAACAACACTGGAATATCGGTCAGCGTGCCGTTCACCGGATTGTATGCGCGCAGGCCGCTACCGACGGTCAGCGGCGCGCCAAACAACATCGCTGAATCATTATCGCTGTACAACCACTCGGCGAAGCCAGTGAGGTTATCGCCCAGCGCTACCGTACCTTGCAGCGATAATTGCCGGCGTGTCACTTCGGGCTGCAGCGTATTAAAAGGCTGGGCGTTAAAAGCACAGACTTCGCCTTTACGCCCTGGCGTGAAATCATTCCAAGGTCTTTTTTCGCTGCCAGTCGGGCAGTTGGCCAGTGCCTGCGGTAATGATGGATTTGCCAGCGAGTTGGCGCCCTGTGCGCTCCAGCCGGCCAGCTTGCCACCCGGTAAGTGGCGGAAATCGCCGGTTTTCAACAAGTCGCGTTCACTGGCATCCAGACGGGCGCGGTCAAACCAATCCAGCGTCAGGCTCAGGTTATAGCCATCCTGTGCTACCTCGCCGATGCCGGTCGACAGGCCCAGACCATATTGCTCAAGGCCACCCTGTGTGGCACGACCGGTACTGAGCGACAGCTCGGTATCAGTGATTTGTTCTTTTAAAATGATATTGACCACACCGGCGATGGCATCAGAACCATAGACCGACGAGGCACCGTCTTTCAGTACTTCAATCCGTTTCACCGCACTCAAAGGTAAAGCGTTCAGGTCGACAAAAGTGTCCTGCGTATTAAGCGCAAAGCCGTAGTTCGACAGGCGCTGACCGTTGACCAACACCAGCGTGTTTTTCGGGCTGAGACCCCGTAAGCCAATGGATGCGGAGCCGGCGGAAAAACTGCCGGTATATTGCTCGTCAAAGCTGTTACCGGAATTGACCGATAGATCGCGCAGCACTTCGGTCAGCGTGACTTTGCCACTGGCAGCAATCGCGTCGGCGTCGATTTGCAGCAGCGGTGTGGCATCTTCCTGCTGGCTGCGTTTGATAAAACTACCTGTGACCTGGATCCGCTCAACTTTGCTTTCTGCAGCAACGTTTTCTGCAGCAGTGGTGGCGATTGCAGGTGTAGCAACAGCGATGGCGCTGGCGAGCAGCGTCAGGGAATGTGGGGTAAAACGCATGATAAACCTCAATAAAATTCAGTGCTGAGCAAGGTCATAGCAGCGCTGGTTCCCGACGGAACCCTGCCATGATGAACATCTCAGCGAAATGGACTGCCGTAGCAGTCAGCAACAAATGGGGTGGCCGAAGACTGCGCCGAAATCAGCAATGCAGTTTTGGCACGTCAGATGATCAGCAACACATTCGTGCTGATAGCAGGCAACTGATTGGGGTTGGATTGCCACTGCTGTGGGCAATGTTTAACTGTTGAACTGGCAACATGGTCGGAATCCTTCTTACTACGATTTCCAGGCTTCCGGTTGACCGGTGAGCATGTGCAGGGTGAATCTCTTTTCTGGATTGTTTCGGATGTTTAGCCGTCCAGATGTCGCGCATTGTAGCGATTTTTTATATCATGACAAGCGCTGTCATTCGATTTTTATATATCTAAATGGAATAACAGATAAAAGTTAATCAGCAATTGTTGTATCAGTAGAGCAGAAAATAAGCAGATCTGCGTTGTTGGCTTGCCGGAAGTCCTTGATCCAGCGACACTGTCTGACAACAAAGCCACGCCTTGCGTTAAGCAGCTGCGTGCGAAGCCTTAAACCCAGACGCTGACCTCAAGTTGGCCGGAATCGAACTCTATGCGTTTATTTATGCAAAACCGGCGTCTGCGCGGCGCGGGTCTGATGTTGGGCTGGCTCTGTCTGCTGGCAGGCTGCGCCAGCGCACCGCCTGTCGCACCACCGCCAGTCGCGGAAAAAACCGTGACCCAGCATCAGCGCGGGCCTGTCACTTTCGTCCATCCGTTGCCTGGGGCGCGCATCAGCGCCTCGTTTGCCCGCTACATCATCAAAAGCCGCAATCGCCAGCATCACGGTGTTGATTTCGCGGCGCCAAGCGGCACCCCGGTGTTTGCCGCAAGCAGTGGCGTGGTGTTAAGCGCCGATAACAGCAGCCTCAGTGAAGCCTTTGGCAATGCGGTACTGATTGAACATGGCGACCAGCTGACCAGTTTGTCGGCGCATTTGTCGCGGCTTGATGTGCAGCTCGGTCAGTGGGTAGAAGCCGGTCAGCAGATTGGCCTCGTCGGCCAAACTGGTCGCGCCACCGGGCCGCATCTGCATTTTGAACTGTGGCGTGGCAGCGTGCCGCAGGATCCGATTGCGCTGTTGCCGCTAAGCCCGCAGGAACGTAAACACGCGATGGCAGAAATGCAGCGTCAGGTGGCGGCCAACCAGCAGTCAGCCAAAAAACGTGTCGCAGCGGTGAAAAGTAGCACCGCTACCACCAAAGTGGCGAAAGCGACATCGGCAAAAAAAGCACAGCTTTCGAAGAAAACAGCGCAGTCCAAGACCGCGCAGTCCAAGACATCCAACAAAACGAAACAACCAGTCAGCAAGGTTGCTGTGACAAATGGCAAAACCGGTAAAACCGCGACTCCGGTCAAAGCTACCAAAAGCAAAGCCAGCACGGTCAAAACCAGCGCTGGCGATTAACGAAGTTTAGTCGGCAAATTGCTGACGAAATTGCTCGCTTTGCAGCGCTGACCAGAGCAATTGCAGGTTTAGCACTATGCTGCTCGCTTGTTCAGTGCTAAAGGTTTGTAAGGCGTTCAGCCGGGTTTTGTTGTACCAATGTCCGGCCAGAACAAGCCCCTCGACCTGACGCAGCGCCTGAATTTGCTGCAGCGGATTGTCGGCAATGAGCAGCAGGTTCGCGTCTTTTCCCACTTCTACAGTGCCTGCGTATGCGGCGGCACCGGCATATTGTGCCGGCCACCACGTGGCACTTTGCAGCGCCTGTAACGGCGTCAGCCCGGCTTTGGTATACAGCTCAAGTTCGTCAATCAGACCGCTGCCGGCAAAGACAAAGCTATCAGGCGTATCTGTGCCGGCCAGGATCGGCACTCCAAGCGCCACAGCTTGTCTGAGCTGCTGCTGCGCCAGAGCTAACAGATCAGCATGGACAGGCCGGCCTTGCTGATCAAGACCACGACGTTGCATGCTATCGGCGTCGGCTTGCCAGAGTTTTCGCAGTAGCCAGGGCACTTGCGCCAGTCGCGGGTCCTGGCGAAACGCTGGATCCGCAGCGCGGGCACCCAGTTGCAGCGTCAATAGAGTCGGGCTCCACCAAACCCTCGCTTTGGCCATCGCTGCCATTTTCTGCTGACACAGCGTCGGGTCCTGACTTTGCAGGATCTGGCGCCAGACGTCGCTGTTGATCAGTCCTGCCCGCATTGGCTGCTGTTTCAGCTGCATGGCGACGGCCGAGCATTCAAATAAAAATAACCGGCCATGTTCGACACTCTGTTGGCGTGCCTGGATCAGATCGGCCAGCGTGACGCGCCAGGGCTGGTGTCCGGCTAGTTGCATCCCGGCACTGGCTGCGGCCTGGCTGAGCCATTGATATTGTTGCGGACTTAACAATTCGTAAGTCTTTAATGTATCGACGCCATGCGCCTGATAATGCCGGACCAACGCGATGGCATCGGCCGCATTTTGCAGGCGTAAAAAGGCCGGAAAATCAGCCGGCACTTCAGCGCCACCATTAATAGCAAAGCTGCTTTGCTTGGGATACAGCGGACTACTGCGTGCACCGCTTTGTGCTTGTTGGGTCCAGCGCTGGCGATCTGCTACGCAGGCCAGCAAACTGTCTGTGCCCGTCATACAACCGGACATATCGCGCAAGTAGGTGACGCCATGCGCCAGATACAGCGGATGATGCAGTTGCGGCGACAGTTTCAGGCTATGGCTATGGTTGTCCCAGAGGCCAGGCACTACATAGTGGCCGTTGCCGGACATATAATGATAACCCTCTGCCGACCTGACGCCTGCTGTCGTGATCTGTTCGATGCGGCCCTGGTTGATCCAAATCGCGCGGTCGCGCTGCACCTGACCACTTTGGGTATCGATGATATGAACATGGTCCAGCACGATCCGCGGGTGGCTGTCTGTCGGGCCCGGCGGGTCCGGCATGGGTGATAGGATCAGTACTGCTATGCCGAACAATAACAGACACAATAGCAAGGCGATGGATAACAGGATACTGCGTAACATGGGTGCTCCACATTGATCAGGCAAAGACCATAGTGTGCAGGTTATCAGGTGAAATTTATGTCAAACCGGCGCTACCGGCTTAACCTGCTGAGTTCGCCAGCACAATCGGCTGCGCCATAACTGCGGTGTCGCTTCACTGTGCAGGTCCAGCGCACAAGCCTGCGCCAACCGCAGTGCAATACCCTGGCCAAAGCCGGATAAGGCACTGGCAGCGCCTGGATTTGTGGTGCGCGGATTTTCCAACTGTAGCCAGCATTCACCGGCACTGATACACACAGTGCCAGCGGCACTGTGGCGCCAGATATTTTGCAGCAGATTACTCAACAGCAGCCGCAACAATTCAGGCGGTGCCAAAAAAGTCAGCGTCTCTGGCAGCTGTAACTGCAAAATCAGTTCAGGCCGCGGTTGCCATTGTTGCTGCTGTTGCCACAGTTGCTGCAGTGTCGCAGCGAGATCGACCGGACTGCCGGCCGCAGCGTCGGCCTCGCGTGCCATCAGTAACAGACTTTGGATCAACAGATGCATCTGGCTGCAGGCGCTGGCGATCTGTTGCAGGCGGCGCGCGGCGTCGGCATCGGTGGGTGGGTTCAGCAGCAATAACTCGCAGCTGCTCTGGATCACAGCCAGCGGGGTGCGCAGTTCATGGCTGGCGTCACGGCTGAACTGGCGTTCGCGTTCGGCAAACTGTTGCAGCCGCAGCATGCTTTGCTCCAGTTTATGCGCCAACAGGCTGATCTCCTGATCCTGAAACTGGCTGGCAAAGCCCAGTGGCAGCGGGTCCTGCTGTACCAACAGGGCCAGCTGTTGTAGCGGCCGGCTGGCGCGGCGTGCCAGATACCAGCCCAGGCCCAGCGCCAGCAGCAGGAATACACTGAGCAACACGCCATATATGCTGAACATAATGTGGCGAAAAGGCCGCACCACCAGTTGCTGACTGACTTCCATCACCAGATACAGCTGTGTATTGCCGGAAGGGTGCAGCCAACGCCGCAAATGATAATGACGGCCTTGCTCACCGGCAAACTCAGCACCTTTTGGTTGTTGCGTATAGGCCGCCGCCAGATCGGCCGGAAATTCTGTCTGCGTCCGATATAGCTGCAAATGCGGATCCGGCGGTGGTTGCGGCGCCGGTAACTGTTGCTGTCTCGCGATCTCACTATCAAGGCGCTGATAAAAAAACGCATCTTCGGTGGTGTAGACAAAAATCAGATTCAGCAGGGCAAACATCAGACCGCACGCCAGTGCCAGTAACAAAAATGCGGCGCGAATGCGCAGTGTCAGTGAAGTTTTCGCCACGCTGCTGTTGCGGTTCATGGCAAGGTCTCGGGCAGGCGCAGCACAAAACCAACACCGTGCACGGTATGCAGCAGCGCGCTGGCAAAGGGTTTGTCGAGCTGCTGGCGTAGCAGGTAAATATGACTGCGCAGAGCATCAGAATCCGGTGCTTCGTCCGGCCAGAGCCGCTCGGACAGTTGCTGCCGGCTGAGCAGTGCCGGATACGCTTCGGCCAGCAGTTGCAGGATTTGAAAGCCAAGCGGGTGCAGTTGCAGCAACTGACCGTCGCGCCAGGCCTGATGGGCGCGCCGGTCCAGTGTGAGCGAACCTATGCTCAGGCAATAGTCTTGTGGCTGCGTCCGTCGCGCCAGCGCCTGACAGCGCAACCCCAGTTCGGCCAGCGCAAAAGGTTTGGTCAGATAATCATCGGCGCCGGCGTGAAAGCCCTGCACTTTGTCATCCAGCGTATCCCGCGCCGTTAACATCAGTACTGGAGTATGCCGCGAGGCTTGCTGGCGCAATTGCCGGCACAGGCTGAGGCCATCCAGTCGCGGCAACATCAGATCCAGCACGATCACATCAAAATGCTGCTGCAGTGCTAATTGCAGACCTTGTTGGCCATCGGCGGCGTAATCTGTCTGATGGCCGCACATTTGCAGGTAATCGACGATATTGCGCGCCAATGCCGGCTCATCTTCGATCAGCAGGATATGTAGTGGAGCGTGATTAAATGCGGTGCCTGACATCTGTCTCTTCGCTGGTGGTCATTGCTGCAGGGCTGAGCGCAGGTGCGGCCAGCTTTCTATTGCAAGAAGTAATCAGCATAACGTGGCCGGCGTGAAAAATCTGTCAAATTTGGCGGGGGAACCCGCTGTATCTGCTGTTGTTTTCTGCATTCAACACCTATCTGCGACAGATGTCGCAACTTTTACTTGCCAAGCTGCGACATCTGTCGCAGTATCTAGCCATCACTGAACAGGCAGGATACGTCGATGCAACCAACAGCCCCTGAACTGGAAATTCTCAAATTGCTATGGCAGCTGCAGCCGCAAACCGGCCGCGAATTGCATGACCAGTTGGCCGATGTATTAGGCTGGGGTTATTCCTCTACACGCAAAACGCTGGAGCGAATGGTCGACAAGGGTTTGTTGGTAGCAGAGTTACAAGGCAATCAGAACAGCTACAGTGCCCAGGTGACGAAAGTGGCAACGCTGGCCGCATTAGCGCAGGATTTTGCCAGCCGGGTGCTGGAGCTGAAACAACCGATGCCATTGGCCATGTTTGCCGACAGCCGGTTATTAACAGCTGACGAGCTGCAGGCACTAGAACAACAATTACAGCAGCTGGAGCAAGGCGGTGATTCATGCTGAATCTGCTGTTGGCGTTATTTTGCTGGGTGCTGCTGAGCACCATCGCCGCATGGTGTTTACAACGCGCGGCCCAGCGTTTTTCTGCCCTGTCAAACTGGCCGGCGCTGGCGCCTTTGCTGCTGCTGGTTTCGCTGCTGCCATTTTTGCCCTGGCCAGACAGTGCTGTCCAATTGCCGAAGCACTGGTCACAGCAACTTGATCACGGGATCAGCCCGTTTCTGGCGCTGCCGGCGCATCCGGGCTGGGTGGAACAACAACCGTTACAAGCCTTGTTGCCACAACTGGCGACGCTGCTGTTGGCGCTTGGATCATTGATTTCGTTGGTGTTGATGGCACGACAGTGGCGATTGTGGCGTGCGCTCTATCAGTTATCGACACCGTTGCCGCTGCAGATGCTGCAACCTGCAATACAGGACGACCCAGAATTGCAGCAGCTGCTGAACCAATACCCGTCGTTGCAGCTGCAGCAGTTACCGGTGGGAGGCAGCTTGTTTGTCAGTGGCATCCGGCGTGCCGTGCTGTGGTTGCCGGAATGGTTTTGGCAGCTGACCCCAGCTCAGCAACAGTTATTGTTGTGGCATGAACTGAAGCACCTGCAACGCCGTGATCCATTGTGGTTATTGTGCTGGCGCCTGCTCTGTGCCCTGTGTTGGTTTAATCCTGCGCTGCGTCTGCTGGAACGGCATTTCCAGCAAGCGATGGAAACGCAGGTCGATGGCTGGGTGCTGACGCAAAAACCCAAACAGCGTGCGCTATACGCCAGAACTTTATTGCAGGCGATCCGCGCGCAGCATCAGGCGACACCTGCCGGTCGTTGGTTGCAAGCCAGTGCCGGCAGTGGCTGCGGCGCAGTGCTGCAGCACCGGCTTGGTCAAATCATGCGACCAGGCCCGGCGTTGCCACGCTGGCAGCGCAGACTGATCATCGTCGCGATCTGTACGCTGTGCCTGCCGGCATGGGTGATTAAAACTGAATTGACCGGACTCGCCCCTTCGCAGTGGCTGGCGCCGTTGGTGCAGGGCGAAGTGGGCTCTTGGTATGGTGAAGTGCACAATTTCCGCCAAAACAAACCACATAATGGCGTTGATGTGATCGCGGCGCGTGGTACTGCCGTGCAAGCCGTGGCAGCGGGCCGGGTGTTGCTGGCCGGCACGGGCAGCCTGCACGCCAATCTCGGCAATGTGGTGCTGCTGGACCATGGCGGTGGTTATCAGTCGATGTTTGCGCACTTAGATCGGGTCGACGTGCAGCCTGGTCAGCAGGTTGATGCCGGTCAGGTGATTGGTACTTTGGGGAATTCAGGTCGCACCACTGGTCCGCATCTGCATCTGGAATTGTTATTAAACGGGCAGCGGATTGATCCGGCAACAGTATTGCCACTGGACCAGCTGCAAGGAGCGACGGGTGAATAAGAAGTACCGTTTACAGCTGTGGATTTATGCTGCACTGGGCTGGATCAGCACCATGCCGCAGGCACAAGCCAGCGCAGATCCGGCATTATTGCCGCAATTTCAGCAGCAGTTTAATCAGCAGCTGCAGCAGGCCAAAGTTCCTGGCGGTGCTTATGCCATTGTGTATCAGGACCAGGTGCTGGCGCTTGGTAGCTATGGCGTACGCGCCGTCGGCGACAACGCCCGGGTCAATGCAGACACTGTGTTCCGGTTAGCCTCGGTGTCGAAAACTTTTGCCGGCAATATCATGGTGCAGTTATCCCAGCAGGGCCGGCTGGATTTACAGCAACCGTTGAAGGCTTATGTGCCGGAATTGCGGCTCAAGAATGCGCAAATTGAACAGCAGGTAAACGTGGAGAGCGTGTTATCGCAGGGCTCAGGGTTCTGGGCCCATGCTTTTGAAGATTTGATTGAAGCCAATAAAACGCCGGCTGAAATTCTGCCAAGACTGGCCGAGCTGGCGCCGGTTTGTCCGCCACGGCGTTGTTACAGCTATCAGAACGTATTGTTTGGCTTGCTGGGCCGAGCGGCAGAGCAAAGTAGCGGCGTGCCTTATGAAACGTTGGTCAGCGAAAAAGTATTTGCGCCTTTGCAGATGCATACTGCGTCGTACGGCCTGACCGGTTTGCTGGCCAGCCGCAACAAAGCGTTGCCGCATCAACGTGGTGGCAAAGGCTGGCGCACTGTGAAGCCTAAAGCCAATTTTTATCGGTTTCCGGCGGCTGCCGGTGTCAATGCCAGTGCGCGGGATCTGTCGCAGTACCTGATTGCGATGCTGGGACACCGACCAGAAGTGTTTTCGCCGGCGCTGCTCAGTCAGCTGCAACAGCCGCTGGTAAAAATGCCAGGGAAGCCGCGCTGGCCGGTCTGGCAGCAATATCGTAATGCCAGTGCCTGGTACGGCCGCGGCTGGCGTATGGTGCAGTATGGCGACGACAAGCTGTACTACCATGCCGGCGTGGTCGACGGTTACCGGCCTTATATCGCCTATTCGCCGGCGACCGGGTATGGCCTGGTGCTGTTGACCAACGCTGAAGCCGATGTCACCGGCAAACTGGCAGGCTGGTTCTGGCAGCAAGTGTTACCCGGACCGCAGCTGGCAAAACACAAGCATGGCACCGCGCAAAAAGGGGCAAGATAATGTCGAGCTTTAACCTGCCGGGTAGTCAACTCGGACAAACCCTGCGCTATTCGTTGTTAGCACTGCTGTTCTGTGTGACGGCAGAAGCTGCAGAAACGGCGCCGGCTGTCAGCTTAGCCGGTACCGCAGTGCATGAGCTGCAATTTCAGGGGCGCAGTTATCCGCTGTGGGTGGATGTTCCGCCATCCTGTCAGCAGCGCAAAAGCGCTTGCCCATTACTACTGGTGACCGACGCGCCTTATGCGTTCCCGCTGATCCGCAGCATCCGCAACCGCGTGGGGCAACAAGGTCGGAATATCGAAGACTTTGTCCTGGCAGGTCTGGCTTATCCGGCCACTGATACGCCAGTTGCCAGCCGCAGCCGGGATTACACGCCAACGAATGTAAAAGCCCGCCCGACTCTGCCTGGTGAAGACTATGGCGCCACGGTTTATGGCAACGCGCCAGCCTTTGCCGGGTTTGTCGCGAAGCAAGTGTTACCGCTGTTACAGCAACAATACCGGATTGACCCGCAGCGGCAGATTTATCTTGGTCATTCTTATGGCGGTTTATTTGGTGCTTATCTGGTCCTGCATCAGCCAACACTGTTCAGTCATTATGTGTTGAGCAGTCCTTCGCTGTGGTTTGACAAAAAGCAGCTGCTGCAGGGCGCTCCTGAGTTGCTGGCGGCCATGCCGAAGACTACCCGGGCCAGTGTCTGGTTATACAGTGGCAGTTTTGAACAACCAGGCCCGACAGCAAGGCACTATGCAGAAACTGATCTGGTCGGTGACATGCAACAGTTTGCACTGCTGCTGCAACAAGCCAAACGCCCCGGTCTGAAAGTGCAGTCGAAGGTGCTGGCAGACGAAGATCATCTGACTGTGTTTCCGCCGATGGTCACCCGCGCCATGCTGGAGATTTTGCCTGGGGCAGGGCCTTATACCGGCGGTTAACGGTTGGCACGGCATAAAATACACAATGCAGCCGGCACAAAGCTGCATTTTGTATTTTTGCGCTCAGTCAGAGCAGCGTCAGATCATCTTTTAGTATGGTCAATGACCCAAGTGGATCCGTCGTCGCGCCAGAGCCTCTTGCTCATAATCTTCCATATACTGCGCCAAATCATTTTTCCAGCGTTCGTTTTCTTCGACCAGATTGAGATTAGCACGCGCTTCAATATGATCTTTACGCACCAATAAATCATGCGCCCGCTGCTGCAGCTCGCTGGCGACTTCGGCATAGATTTGGGGTTCGCCTGCGAGGCCTCGTAATTTTATGAATATATTAAAGCTAACTGTCAGTAAAACAAGCATGACAACTATAAGAGACAATTCCATTTTTATGTTCCGTAAACCGTTTGCTGTAAGCGTCTTTGCCGTAACCACAGTAATATCATAGCCGGTAACATTATCATGTTGACTGAGAATATTCCGTACTGATAAAAAAGTGAGAATGCATTCGTATTTATTGATGCTCTATCAATAAAGTCTATTGCTTGGCAGCAGTTAAAAAATATAAGTGTGGTACCGTAAAATTGAGCCATTGTGGTGACTCGTAACTTCATTTTTAAATGTGCTTCATAGAGAAGAAATAGTATGAACGTGTCTATGATTACCCATGAACCATACCAGCCAAATTTATTTATTATTTGTTGATGCTTTGCAATTTCATATAGAGGCTCAATGAATACAAGATGTACACCTTCACCTAAAACTAACACCGCAATTGTTATGCCTGCAGATGAAATTTTCCGCTCGACTAACATAACTATAAATAATAGCAGTAGGTAGCATAAGAAACGGTAGGTAACAATTTCATCAGAGAACTCAAATAATGTATCAAATAGAGTCATTGCTATCACCTGACTTAAGGTGATTCAGGAGGTCTTACACCGCCACCACCGTTCATCAGTGTCACTTGTCCTGGCTTATT
>JAIXSW010000124.1 GCA_027484495.1 Gammaproteobacteria bacterium | reverse complement strand
GCCAAAGATGCATCGGTAACGATACCGCCAAACTTCGGTGTAAAACCACCTGGCAGCGATTTAAAGAACGTAAAGCAATGTGCAGGGAGTGCGTTCACTTTACTGGTGATTTGGCTAAAAGACTGGCCGGTCAGTCCAACGGTCGGACAAGCTCCTTTGGTGGTATCTAAATTGCCAACCAACAGGGTCTCGCCACCGTCATTGGAATAAACACCGCCACGGCTTTGTGGGTTACGGAAATAGAATCCACCTTCTACGTCACGTTGGGCGAAGTTACCAAAGGCGTAGAATTCTTTTTCTTTGGCAACTTCAAGGCCAATATTACCGAACAGTTTAAAGTCACGTTTTACTTCCGGTGAACCCCAAACCTGTGCCGGATTAGCGATATTGGTATTGCCTGCGGCGACTAAACCTGCTGCATCGCCGCGTTGTACGCTGCGGCTGGTTGGGTCTGATTGCTTGAATTCTGTACTGAAGTTGGCGAAGCCGTTGTCAGTAAAAGGCATCCCGATATTTGCGCTGATTTGACGTAAATCACCGTCACCGTCGTAATGCTGGCCAGTTTTAATTTCGATTGCGCCGCCTTCGTTATTGTCTTTCAGGCGGAAGTTGATCACACCAGCGATAGCGTCAGAGCCATATTGAGCTGCAGCGCCGTCGCGCAGGATCTCTACCTGTTTCCGCGCGATGGAAGGAATAGTGGAGATGTCAGGGCCTTGTGAGCCGTCCGATAGACCACCACCGAGGAAGGTGATGACTGCAGAGCGGTGACGGCGTTTGCCGTTGACCAGCACCAGCGTGCTATCTGGTGGCAGGCCACGTAAGTTTGCCGGACGCACCAGAGTGGAGGCGTCATTGATTGGTTGAGTGTTGACGTTAAATGATGGCACTACTGCACTCATCAACGTCATCATGTCACTTGGACCGTTCTTGCTAAATTCGTCAGCGGAGATCACATCGACCGGCACTGCCGAATCGCCAACCGAACGTGGCGCGCCGCGTGAACCTACAACAACAATTTTTTCTACGTCCTGTTCCGCTTTTTTCTCAGCGGCGGCGTCTTGCGCATGGGCCAATGGGCTGGTGGCTAACAGCATCAGCGTACCACCAGTCACTGCGGCTTTAATGCACGCAGCCAGTGGTTGGATTGAGGTAGTCATTTTCATGGAGTTGCCTTTTTTTATGTTTATCCTGGATAAATCAGCGTGCTCTTTGTGTATTTTTTGGCACGCATCATTAACTTATTGCAAATAAGTTCATTTGTCCAACTACAGAAATCGTTGATCTGTCTCAAAATGTTTGCGCTGAGCATCGATTAGCTGTGCCTAAAACGGGTTGTTTACAGGCGGCGCAAAGGTTGGCCACTCGTCTGACGCTAAGGTCACTAAACGCTTTGTGGCTTGAAAAAATCTGGCGGGTGCAGTTAGATGCACACTGATTAATCCAGCAGACGGACCTTTGATGAAAAAAACTATTCTGTCCGGCGTCATCCTGTGCGCCAGTCTCAGCCCACAACTTCAGGCGCAAAATCTGACCTTACCGCGGCTATTTGCCGAGCCGGCACTCAGTGGCACCACACCAAAATCTTTGGCGTATGCGCCGGATGGGGCGCGTATTACTTATCTCAAGGGCAAGGCGAAAGATGCGAACCGGCTTGACCTGTGGCAATACGAACTTGCTACAGCGAAACACAGTGTGCTGGTCGATTCCGATACTTTGTTCAGTGGCACCGAAACACTGTCTGATGAGGAAAAAGCCCGGCGTGAACGCTTACGCTTGTTTGCCAGCGGTATTGTCAGTTATCAGTGGTCGAAGGATGGGAAAGCGCTGCTGTTCCCACTGAATGGCGATTTATATCATTATCAGCTCAGCAGCAAAAAAGCCCGCAAGCTGACGGAAACTGAAGCTTTTGAAACTGACGCTCAAATATCGCCAACCGGTCGTTTTGTGTCATTCGTCCGTGATCAAAATATCTTTGTGATTGATTTAAAGTCGGGTAAAGAAACTCAGTTAACCTCCGATGGCAAGGGCACAGTGCGAAATGGCATGGCCGAGTTTGTTGCCCAGGAAGAAATGGGCCGGATGACCGGTTACTGGTGGGCGCCGGACGACAGCAAAATTGCTTTTACTCAGTTTGATGAAGCCATAGTGCCTGAAGCGGTACGCAATGAAATTTACGCCGACGAAATAAAGCTGTACAGCCAGCGGTATCCGTTCGCCGGCAAAAGCAACGTGCAGATTAAACTCGGTGTAGTCGGCATTACCAACCCACAGGTCAGCTGGGTTGATCTTGGCAAAGATCAGGACATTTACTTGCCACGGGTGCAGTGGAGTGAAAATCCGAACTTGTTGAGCTATCAATGGCAAAGCCGGGATCAGCAGCGTCTGGAATTACGCCTGGCTGATTTGGCCGCCGGCCAACAAAAGACCCTGCTGACTGAAACCAGCAAAACCTGGGTCAATCTGCATGATGATTTGCATTTCCTCAAAGATAAAAAATCTTTTGTCTGGGCCTCGGAGCGCGATGGTTACAAACACTTGTATCTGTATTCGCTGCAAGATGGTACGGTCAAACAGTTAACGAGCGGAGCCTGGATAGTCAATCACATTGAAAGTATTGATGAAAAAGCAGGCCAGATTTATTTCAGCGGTCGTAAAGATACGCCACTGGAAAGTCATTTGTATCGGGTCCCGGTGCAGGGCGGCGAGATCGTCCGCTTGACCGAAGCGGGCAGCAATCACCAGGTCGTCGTCGCGAAAAATGGCAGCGGGTTTATCGACACAGCTTCGGCTGTGGTCAAACTACCCAGTGTCACACTGCGCGACCAGCAGGGCAAAGCGGTGACTGTGCTGGCAGCGAACGCGTTGGATGCACAACATCCGCTAACAGCCTACGCACCGGAACTGGTGACACCGGTATTTGGTACGCTCAAAGCGAGTGACGGTCAGACGTTGCATTACCGTTTGTTCGCGCCAAAACAACTGGCTGCCGGGAAGAAATATCCGGTGGTGGTTGGTGTATACGGCGGACCAGGCGCACAGCGTGTGACTAATAGCTGGAGTGGTAAAGACCTGTATTTCCAATATCTGGTACAACAGGGCTATCTGGTGTTTCAGCTCGATAACCGTGGTTCGGAAAATCGCGGCAAAGCATTTGAAGACCCAATTTTTGGCAAACTGGCTGAAGTTGAACTGGAAGATCAAAAAACCGGCGTCGATTATCTGCGAACTTTGCCTTATGTCGATGCAAGCCGGATTGGGATCTATGGCCACAGCTATGGCGGTTATATGTCGATCATGGCGATGCTGCGGGCTGGCGATTACTTTGCTGCCGGTGTGTCGGGAGCGCCTGTCACCGATTGGGCTTTGTATGATAGCCATTATACCGAACGTTATTTAGGTCACCCGGCGAAAAATGCGGCTGGCTATGAAGCGAGTTCGGTGTTTCCGTATGTTGATGGTCTGAAAGGCAAGTTGTTGATATATCACGGTATGGCTGATGACAACGTGCTATTCACGCACAGCACCAAGTTGTTCTCCGTGCTGCAGAGCAAAGGCAAACCCTTTGAAATGATGACCTACCCGGGCAGTAAACACGCGATGTTTGGTCAGCCGGTACAAACACATCTGCACCAGACGATCACCGAGTTCTTTGACCGGACGTTAAAAGCACCGATGTAATGTAAAAATCAAATGAAAAAGGTCGCTGCGGCGACCTTTTTTCATCCGACAAACCTCAAAACCAATGCTTTGATATTTATTGTTTTAGTTCATTGGCACAAACATCGCCAGCGCATAGAGCCCGTAAGTTGGCCACAGTGATCTGGCTGATCTGGCTGAGAGCCTCCTCGGTGAAGAAAGCCTGATGGCCAGTGATCAGGACATTTGGAAAGGTTAATAAACGCTGGAATACTTCGTCAGCAATCATTTCTTCCGACAGATCTTTAAAAAACAGATCGGCTTCCTGTTCGTATACATCGAGGCCCAGTAGGCCGATTTTTTTACTTTTTAGCGCATCGATCACCGCTTTGGTATCAATCAGACCGCCGCGACTGGTGTTAATCAACATGACGCCATTTTTCATTTGCGCCAGCGCCGCCTGATTAATCAGATGATGGCTGTCTGGGGTGAGCGGGCAATGCAGGCTGATCACGTCGCTGTCCCGGTATAGCGTGGCCAAATCCACGTAGCGCGCAGATGATGGCAACGCTTCAGGCTGTGGCTGCGGGTCAAAGCACAGCAGTTGCATACCAAATCCGTGCAGGATGCGTGCAGTCGCCTGGCCAATCCGGCCGGTACCAATCAATCCGACGGTTTTACCATGCAGGTTAAAACCCAATAACCCCTGCAGGCTAAAGTTATCGTCCCGCACGCGGTTATAGGCTTTGTGAAGCTTGCGGTTCAGACACAACATCATGGCGACACAATGTTCGGCGACTGCTTCCGGCGAGTAGGCCGGCACCCGCGCAACACGAATGCCGAGCTGATGCGCCATAGCGAGATCGACATTGTTAAAGCCGGCGCAGCGCAGTGCCACATATAACACGCCGAGCTGTTGTAGTTGTTGCAGGATAGCCGCACTCAGATCGTCGTTGACGAATACGCAGACCGCACAACTGCCCGCAGCGAGTTGCACAGTATCGATGTTCAGTGGCTGCGGCAGGAATCGCCACTGCAGTTCAGGACCAGCGACCCGCAGGAACGATTCATCGTAAGGTTGATTGCTGAATACCGTGATCTGAAAGAGGGAGTCCATTGCTTCGTCCTGTTAGCTGGGCAATCGGCTGAGATTACAGCGCTGGCAATAACGCCAATTCGGCTTCTATCG
>JAIXSW010000409.1 GCA_027484495.1 Gammaproteobacteria bacterium | reverse complement strand
GACAACGCGCGCGGATCAGCATTGCCGATATCTTCTGACGCAATCGCCAGCAAGCGCCTTGCGACATACAACGGATCACCGCCGCCTTCTAAAATACGGCAGTACCAGTATAAGGCTGCGTCCGGCTGCGAACCACGCACCGACTTGTGAAACGCAGAGATCAGGTCGTAATACAGCTCACCCTGATTATCAAAACCAGGCAGTTGCCGCTCTACCAGCTGTTTCAGCAACTCCGTACTGATGATCCCATCGCCTGAGCTTTGGGCGGCGAGCTCCAGCAGATTCAGCATCTTGCGTGCATCGCCATCAGCCAGTTGTAGTAAAAGCTCTGCGGCATGCGGCTGCAGGGTTACAGCACCCGCCAAGCCAAGTTTGTCATCGTTCAGAGCCCGCTGCAGTAATTGGCGTAAATCATCGCTGGTGATTTTGCGCAGCACACAGACCCGGGCGCGCGACAACAAAGCGTTATTCAGTGAAAACGACGGGTTTTCAGTGGTGGCGCCAATAAACACAATAGTGCCATCTTCAATATGCGGTAAAAACGCATCCTGCTGGCTTTTGTTAAAGCGATGCACTTCATCAACGAATAATAAAGTCCGCTGGCCTTGCTGCAGCCGGATGCGCGCATTGTCGATGGCTTCACGAATTTCTTTGATGCCGGCTGTTACCGCAGAAATTTTTTCTATAGCCGCATCTGCGCTGGCAGCGATCAGTTCGGCCAGGCTGGTTTTGCCAGTGCCTGGTGGGCCCCACAAAATCAACGAACTGATTTGACCGGCATCAATCGCCCGGCGAAGCGGCGTATCCGGACCAACCAGATGCTGTTGGCCGACATAGTCTTGCAGGGTTTTGGGCCTTAACCGTGCAGCCAACGGCCGCACGTCCGGCGCAAAACTAAAGGACAGATTGCTCACTTGCCGCGCAGATCAACAATATCAACGCCGGTCGGCGCACTGAATTTGAACTGGGCAGTGTCAATATTGACGTTGCTTTGCATCGCAATGAATTCAAAGCTGCTGGTCTGGCCGTCCTGACTGGCTACCGCCATCTTGGCAAGGCCCACACCGGAAAACTGTAATGTGAGTTTTTGTACCGGATTATTTTTATCTTTTGGTGTGATGGCAAAAGTTTCGCCTTCACCGGTGACGTTATACAAGGCCCAGAGTTTGGCATCGCTTGATGTCAGCAACACAAAAGGCGTTTTATCGACTTCTTTGGTGGCGTCATAGACTTTCAGCTCTTCCAGCGTCTCATCATAATGCCACAGTGTTTTCCCGTCGCCGATCAACAGGTTCGGCGTCGGACTGATGGTTTCAAAACGAAATAACGCCGGTTGCTTCAGGCTGAGATAGCCTTCACCTTCCTGCACTTTCTTGTTCGTGGCGTCGGTGACGGTTTGCTGGAAACTGGCTTGATAACTGTTAAGCCGCGCCAGTTTATATTTGAGCTGTTCTGCCGCCGTTTCTGCCGCGTGAACCAGCCCTGAGACGAACAACAGACTTAATGCAATCACTGAATGCTTCATTTAAAACCCTTTTGGCGGTGGTGGCGCTAACACTTCGCGGTTGCCGTTATGGCCTGGACCGCTGACAATTCCAACCTGTTCCATCGTTTCAACTAACCGTGCAGCGCGGTTATAACCGATACGGAAACGACGCTGTACACCGGACACTGACGCTTTTCGGCTTTCAGTGACAAAGGCCACCGCCTGGTCAAACAGCGGATCAGCTTCGGCATCTTCATCTTCCAGTGTTTCACCGGGTAACAGGTTTTCTTCGGTGGTTTCGCCGGACAAGATTTCCGGAATATAGTTTGGCCGGCCGCGGGTTTTCCAGTCCGCGACTATGGCATGCACTTCGTGGTCGTCGACAAAAGCACCATGCACACGATTCGGTACACCTGAGCCCGGCGGCAGATACAACATGTCGCCCTGGCCTAACAGGCTCTCTGCGCCCTGCTGGTCCAGAATGGTGCGGGAGTCAATTTTTGACGAGACCTGGAAAGCGATGCGGGTCGGAATATTGGCCTTAATCAGACCGGTGATCACATCAACCGACGGCCGCTGTGTTGCAAGGACCAGGTGAATACCGGCTGCCCGGGCTTTTTGTGCGATCCGCGCAATCAGTTCTTCCACCTTTTTACCGACAATCATCATCATGTCGGCGAATTCGTCAATCACGACGACAATAGATGGCAATTTCTCCAGCATCGGCGGCTCGGCGCGCATATCGTCCGATGCTTTCCACAGCGGGTCCCGCAGCGGCTTACCGTCAGCAATGGCTTCAGCGACTTTGGCGTTATAGCCTTTGAGGTTCCGTACCCCCAGCATCGACATCAATTTGTAACGTCGTTCCATCTCACCGACACACCAGCGCAGGCCATTGGCCGCTTCTTTCATGTCCGTGACAACTTCTGTCAGCAAATGCGGGATCCCTTCATAAACCGACAATTCGAGCATTTTCGGGTCAATCATCAGGAACCGTACATCATCGGGTGTCGATTTATACAGCAAACTACAAATCATCACGTTCACGCCAACTGACTTACCAGAGCCGGTGGTACCCGCGACCAGTAAGTGCGGCATCTTCGCCAGGTCCGCCACCACCGCCTTACCGGCAATGTCTTTGCCCAGCACCATCGTTAACGGTGATTTTGATTGTTCAAACACCTCATCCCCGATCACTTCAGACAAGCGGACAATTTCACGATGTTGATTAGGTAATTCCAGCCCGATAAAAGATTTGCCCGGGATCACTTCGACGACGCGCACGCTGATTGCCGAAAGGGAACGGGCTAAGTCTTTGGATAATCCGGTGATTTTCGACACTTTCACGCCTGGGGCGAGATCAAGTTCAAACCGGGTAACCACCGGCCCCGGGTAGACACCAACCACTTTGGCATCGACATTAAAATCGAGTAACTTCACTTCAACCAACCGCGACACCCGTTCCAGATCTTCTGCCGAGATTGGATTCACGGTGCGGTTTGGCCGTTCCAGCAGACTGATTGACGGCAATGCGTCCACCGGTGTTTGCTGTTGCGGATACAACACTTCGTCCTGCGCATCGTCATCTTCTTCTATCGCTAACGGCTGAACTGGCGGAATAACCTGCGAAGGTGATTGGGTATGCAGGAAACTCTGTGCCAGCTCATCGTCGGCGTAACTTTCGTCAATGGCACTGTAACTCAGTTCATCGTCGGCAATTTCATCGATACTGACAAAAGCACGCGCTTCGGTACGGATATCAAGCGGTTGAATGGGCAATGGTTCGACCCGGGCCCCCGCTTCCGGGAAAAAACCCCGGCTCTGCACCGACGGATCTACTTTAATCGGGCTGGCCGCTTTCGGCTGAGCCACAACCGCCGGCACAGGATCTGTGCTGGCTGACAGGACCGGCTCGACCGCTGAAACATCTGCGGCAACCGGCTGGTATGCACTGAAATGCGGCATGTCGGTTTCAAACACCTGGACCGGCTCTGCCTCGCTGCTACCCGCAACATTGAATTCAGGTTCAATCCGCAGCGTCGAGCTGGTCTCGGGCTGTTGTTCTGCTGGGACAGCAACTGCAGTAGCAGTGACTGCGGCAACAGGCTGCGCTTTCTCTG
>JAIXSW010000355.1 GCA_027484495.1 Gammaproteobacteria bacterium | reverse complement strand
GCCGAAGAGTTCCGATAACAAGCACATACGCGCCAGCCAGTTGCTCTAGGTTATCGATATGGAATCGTTTTTTAACTTCGATCCACATTTCGTCTCCAACGGGAATACTCGGATTGCTTTTCCCACCGGTGTTCAACCAAACTGTGTCAGTGCCATGCCTCGCGTCAGTAAGCATTCCCCAATAACCAGCAAGAACCCCAAAATATTGGTCTGTGATTTCATCAAACTGAACGAAAAAGTCTTTGACCATTTTGGGACGCTTATCTTCAAACTCGACGAGCTGATCTGAGTTTCTGAATTCATCAGACGCAATAAGGTTATTTAATATGGTACTTAATCGGCGCACCATTTTGGATGGAGGTCGAGGCCCAGTTCCTCTATACAAGCCGCGGCCACTGCTTTTGGCGTCGTCAGGATTGTCTGCGACATCATAATTCTGAACAGAAGCACCAAACTTCAAATCAATTTTTATGACTTGCCCTGGGTTAAATAGAGCGTCTTCTTCGCCACCTAAAACGCTGACACGTTGTGTCTCCGGCGTCCCAAGGTCGCAATTTGGCTTGTGAGGGCGAGCACCAAAGCATGCGGCCTGACCACTATCAGCTTGCTTACGAAAAAAAGCTTTTGCCTTACAGGCCGTGCAAATAAGCATCTGTCTTTTTTGCCGCTGCTCATCAGGAGGTAGGGACTCAAATTGAGTCGCATAATATGTTTTACCATCCAAAGTACATTCAGCAATATCCATAGCAATAACCTCAGCGTCCATATTTTGAGTCTCAGCAAACTGTAAACGGTGTTTAAACCCCGTTTAAAAATCGCTGGGTGCGTTTTACTGAGTCTACCCAACATATCGGGACAAAAACAAATCAAAATCGCTGAGAATTGATTCTATGAAGGGTTGCCAAATCATCCTTGGATATAAGTTCTGATGATACCGACTATCTCATCATGGTGACTTTCCCCAAAGCCCAAGTAAGGCCGGGCGGGAATAGCAGCTGGTCCTGGTGCCATGTCATCGGTGCCGCCATATTGGTGGATAGCAGCATAAGGTTTGTTACTACCAATCTGTGCCCAGATATCCCCGGTTTCGACTGCGATGCTCGATGCCAGTCCGCCGGCACTGGCCTGCAGCATTTGGCCATTGCGCCGGTTTGGCCGGCGCTTTAAATAGTTTTCAGAGAGCCACGGCCAGTATTCACCTGTTACCGGATCAGACTCCGACTCAAATGCTTCTTCCGTAATGTCTGATAAAAGGCCGCCAATCTTGCGCATGGCCGGAGTTAAATCTTCCGCCCGGTGCTGCAGGCCAGTCAGTGTGGCAGATAGCTGATCAAAGTTATGTTCGACCACAAAGGGGTTGGTCATTTTCTATCCTCGATTTATACTGTTGGGGACAGGTAACGTACGATTAATTGGTAAATCGCCGTCGCTATGCGTTGGGAGTGTGAGGTTCGAGGCCCACCGTTACCTGCTCAATTTCCCCTGAATGACTTCGTACTGCTCGCCGCCGAGCATTTCCCACTGCACCTTGCACACATTGATCACAGCGTTTAAGAGCTGCGGCTGTTTCTTTATGAGCCAGTTCGCGTTGACGATTATCTTGATCGCCTGACCATCTACCGATGGCAACACATACATCAGATTGTTATTCGCCTTATCCCAAAGCACCGTTTCAGCCTGCTGCAGCAACAATGGCAACTGCTGGTATTCGGTGGCACTTAACGTGACACCTTTTGCCTGGTGCTTGGGACTGTCCGCATGCAGTAGCTCTTTTTCAGAGATGGCCATCAGATAACTGGCCTCGATACCGAGCTTATTGTTAACCACATCACGGATAGAATCCTGCATGAACCCCAAAGTCTGCACCGAGTTTCCTGCCCGGCGATTCTCCAGTGCTTTATCTACCCAGTTGGCAAACTGTGCCTGCCGCAGCTCGCTGTTATTCAGAGACTGGATAAGCTGACTGCGAAGGTCGATGTCTTTGGCTTGAGCCAGCTTTTGTGCGATGGCCACGTCAGTCCCGAATCCAGCTTCCCCTGGTGAATATGCCCAGCCCACATCCGGCTGCATACTCTTGCCACCAGGCAGGTTAATCCGCACATGGTCCACCGTAATAACCTCGCCCGTGCGTTTATCAACACCGGCTTCAGCTTTAATTGCTTCGATATAGCCGGCGCCGTTTTCGACTGAACGACCAAGCTTTTTCACCTGGGCTTCTGTCAGCGCCCGAACCCGGCAACGACAGCCCCACCCGTTTGGCGGATAGATGTGCTTCCAGATAGGGTCATCGTAACGAAAAATCCGGCCGTTTAACTGGGCATGACTTGGCCTGGTCTGGCTGTCTTTGATAGCGACATACATCCAGTAAGGCCTGTCATCGACATTGGCCAGTTGCTCTCGATAGCGGCCCGCCATGTACGCGGTTTGCATATTGACCCGATAGATGTTGCGAAGGCGATGCATACTGCCAAGTTGTACTTCCTGCGCATTACCAGCAGCATCTGCCCAGATTTGCTTGCCCCACCACCCAAGCTTTTTTAAGGTCGGCGCCAGGTCTTTTGCAAACTGGTCTGCCGTTCTGCCCTGAGACATGGCTCTGTCCAGCTCTGTCCGGATAGTCGTCAGCACATCCATCCGCATGGCCTTAGCCACAGTGAATGCTCTGGCATGAGACGCCTGCCAGACTTCCCACCAGTTGTCAGACACGGCATAACCCTTGGCCCGAAAGTAAGCCACCGCATCTTTGGGTGGCATGCCAAAAGCGGATGCCAGGCTAAATGGCTTCGGCATTCACCTGCCCCCACAACTCAGCCACAAACATAACCTGGGCAATTCGCTCGGTCAGAGCTTCATCATCCATCTGGGGCCAGATAGTGCCAAGTTTGGCACCGAGGCCATCCGGATTTTGCTCAGCCATAACCATCAGTGGCTTTAACACGCTGACCATATCAGTATTGAGTTCACCGGCAGACAACGCATCCAGCGCCTGCTCGATAGCCGTCTGGTCATCACCACTGACGCCGGCCTTTAATACCGCGACACCGCGCAGCTGCTCAACAGGCTCAGTCTTTACTGCCTGCAGTGTCAGCACGGGTTCATTGTTTGCCGGCATCGGGATCCGGCCTTTTTCGTGGATCCAGCTTTGCGGTATTTGAATACCCAGCTCAACCAGCGTTTTGAGCGGCGTGGTCAGCGCAGATAAATCCTCTGCCTCTGAGGTATCGAACTCAAACCGCGGATGACGATGTGGGCTTTGGTAACTCTTACAGTTCAGTGCATACAACGGATAAATAATGTCCCGCGTAATACTGTTTTGAAGGGCTTTTAAATCGGCATTGCGGATGTCTTCGCGCACATCGTTATGCACGTTACCAAGCGCATTAGTTGAGCTTTTCCCATCAGCCTGGCTGGTGAGTGTTCCGCCGAGGATAGCTTTACTTTGCGATTTTTCCGCCCAGGCAACCATGGCCATAAACGGGTCTGACGCACCATCAGCGGCCTTTTCAAACTCAATCTCCATACCTTTGGGGATAATGCCACCGGCGTTGTGGCCAATCGACATGACGGCTCTGAGCAACGTAGCTTTTTCAGACTGACTGGCCCCTTCCGGATATTTACCAATACGAAGCGGCAAACCGTAAATCTCCAAAAATTCCGCTAAGTCCCGCACACTGTAGTTTTTAAAGAGATATGGCCAAGCCAGAACTCGGGCCAAACCGGTGCGGGTGATGTATCCGCTTTTTGATTTTGCGCGATGGCTTAACCAGCCGAACTGGCGAAGCGCCATGCCAGTATGGCTGCCGTCTCTCAGCATCAGTTGATTGCGCGCCTCCGGATGCACTTGAAACCAACTTGGATCCGTCCACTCACAGCCAACAATGACATGCGTATTCTCGATGT
>JAIXSW010000525.1 GCA_027484495.1 Gammaproteobacteria bacterium | reverse complement strand
TGTTGTTTTAGCAGGTCATATTCAATTTTGGCGCTGCGTACCAGGCTGCCACTTTGCGTGATCTCCGCTTTGCCGGTCAGTGTCAGCACCCGGGTTGCCATCGCATAACGAATTTCTTCGGCACTGGCCTGGATCGGTTTGTCACCATCTAACACCTGTGAGTACACCGCAGGTTGCCCTACAGCGATAAACACTTCTTTGCCTTCTCCGGCGGAGCGATCAACTGTCAGCTTTTCAGCTTTTATCAATAAAGTGCCTTGCTTAACGATAACATTGCCGGAGTAGACCAGCATTTGCTGTTTCAGGCTGGCTTCGTTCCGATCCGCGTTGACTTCAATAGGTTCGCTGAAATCGGTTGTTTTTGTCGCGGCCGTCATACTGATTAACAGCAGGCACAAACAACCCAGCTTATTGATTTTCATGTTGATATACCGTCCCCTGATGCTTGAACAGGCGCAATTTCTGCGCGGCTAAATCGGCTTGCAGACCCTGACCATGGATTTGAAAACTCTGGCCCAGTACCAGTACCGGATGGTCGGTTTGCAGCATTTGCGTATCGAGCAGCATTTCCAGCTGTTCGGTCTGAATTTGTTTGAACATTTCGTCAGGATGCAGGTTGTCGACCTGGACATTTTGCTCCAGGATCACTTTGTTATCCTGATAAAACACACCCTGGGCACTGCTGATTTGCCAGCGTGGCTGCCGATCTTCATACAGCGTGTAGGCCGGTTGTTCAAACTGGATCTGACCCAGCTGTTCAAAATGCGCCATCTGAGCGGCTTTGACCTGGCCAGATAAATTGCCGTCTTTGTCAAAACTACGCCGGGTCAGCTGGTAGGCAACAAAATCCGGCACCAGTTCACGCTCTACTGGTTTTTGCTTTGGCTCATTAGCCGCTTCAATCCAGCTGTATAACACTGTGGCGCCGGTGAGTACCAGAAATAACCAGAACAATTGCCTGATCATGTGCTGCTTCCTGAGAAATTCCCAAACTTGTGCTGAGAGAGTAATAACAGGTCACACAGTTCACGTACAGCGCCAAATCCACCCGGCAAGCTGGTTGTCATGGTCGCTTTGTGACGCAACAACGGATGCGCATCGGCGACGGCGACCGACAGACCGACATGTTGCATCACGGCCCAGTCGGATAAGTCATCGCCGATATAGGCGATGTGCTGATCGTCTAGTTTCAGCTGCTGCTTTAGTTGCTGATATGCCGGCATTTTATCTTCTTGTCCCTGAAAAATATGCTGCACTGTCAAAGCCTGCATGCGTTGTTCGACAATCTGTGAACGCCGGCCGGTAATAATCGCCACTTCAATACCTGCCTGTCGCAGTGCTTTCACGCCATAACCATCACGCGTGTGAAACGCTTTTAGTTCTTCGCCGTCATTGCCGAGATAAATACGGCCATCGGAAAAAACTCCGTCGACATCACAAATTAACAGTTTGATCTGGCTTGCTTTTTCTTCTGATTCGGCGCTTAAAGGCTGATAGAGTTCGCGATAACCCAGTGTCATCAGAGTACTCCTGCGCGCAGTAAGTCATGCATGTTCAGCGCACCGACCGGTACTTTGTTGGCATCAACTACCATCAGGGCATTAATTTTCTTTTGCTCCATAATCTTCAGCGCTTCAGCGGCCAGCAGCTCTGCCCGGATTGTGACACAGTTGCGCGTCATCACGCTGACAATCAGCGTCTGATGAATATCAATGCGCTGGTCGAGGATCCGCCGCAGGTCACCATCGGTAAAAATGCCGGCTAATTGACCTTGCGCGTTTAATACACCGGTCATGCCGAGACCTTTGCGGGAAATCTCCAGCAGTGCTGCTGAAATCGTTGCCTGTTCGTCAACCAGCGGAATTTGGTCGCCATCGTGCATCACATCACTGATGCGCAATAACAAACGGCGGCCGAGACTGCCGCCCGGATGGGACAGGGCAAAATCATCGGCGGAAAAGCCACGGGCTTCCAGCAAGGCGACGGCGATGGCATCGCCCAATGCCAGCGCAGCGGTGGTGCTGGCGGTTGGAGCCAGACCAAGCGGACAGGCTTCCTGTTCGACGCGGGCACATAAATGAATATCAGCCAGCTTCGCCAGTGTGGAGTCCGGATTACCGGTCATCGCGACAATCGCGATCCCCAGGCGTTTTAGCACCGGTAACAACTTCAGAATTTCTTCGGTTTCACCGGAGTTAGATAGTGCCAGAACTACATCTGATGGCGTGATCATGCCGAGATCGCCGTGACTGGCTTCGCCCGGATGAACAAAAAAGGCCGGCGTACCGGTGGATGCCAGCGTGGCGGCAATTTTATTACCAATATGGCCGGATTTGCCCATGCCACTGACGACGACCCTGCCCTTAGTATTAAAGAATAATTGGCAGGCGTCGTTAAAGTCTTGATTAATATATGTTTTAAGGCCAGTGATTGCCTTGGCCTCAATATCCAGCACCCGCGTGGCGGTCTCGCAAAAATTCGTGCTCACCCCAATCCTCCAGCCCTTTTGTGCCTGATATCACCGTTCTATTAAGCTGATATTCAGTTAACGCCGGCAAAATGCGAATTATAAGCAAATGCAATCAGCTTCACACTGAAAGCAGGCGTTGATGACGCAGCATTTTCCAGTTTCTGTCCGGTAATTGCAAAAAAACCTGAACCGATGGCCGTTTGCAGGCACACAATGCCCGGTGTTGCGACTGCTTTTCAGCGCTGCGAAGTGGTTAGAGCGACTTCTATACAAGTGATGGGTCAGGTAAACGCCAACAGTTCGAATTTCTGCAACTGATGATTACAATTTTTCAGAGCGACGCCGGCGGTGAATGCGGTTAAAATGCGGTGATTAATTAGGCATTTGCCTTGCATAGTACTGTCAGGCCCCGTATATTGCGCCGTTTTTTCCCGCCTGCCAGTGCAGGGACCGGAATCAGCACTCCGGTCAGGAATGTGCATAGCGAGAAACGAATGGAGTTTGGTTTGGATAAACCATTGGTTGATATTCAAAATTTGACTTTCCGCCGCGGCGAACGTGTCATCTACGATGACATGAGCATGCAATTTCAGCGTGGCAAAGTCACCGCGATCATGGGGCCAAGCGGCATCGGTAAAACGACGCTGCTGCGTCTGATCGGCGGTCAGTTAAAGCCAGACAGCGGCAAAATCCTGTTTGAAGGGGCTGATATTCCCTCGCTCAACCGGCAGGAGCTGTATCAGGCCCGCAAAAAAATGAGCATGTTATTCCAAAGTGGCGCGTTGTTTACCGAGATGTCGGTGTTCGACAACGTCGCATTTCCTATTCGCGAACATACCCGGCTACCGGAAGCGATTATCCGCACTATGGTGCTGATGAAGCTCGAAGCGGTTGGGTTACGCGGCGCCCGGGATTTAATGCCAGCCGAACTGTCTGGTGGGATGGCCCGCCGCGCAGCGCTGGCCCGCGCCATTGCGCTCGATCCGCAATTAATTATGTACGATGAGCCATTTGCCGGGCAGGACCCAATTTCCATGGGTGTGATAGTCCGGTTAATCCGATCGCTGAACGATGCGCTGGGGCTGACTTCGATTGTCGTGTCGCACGACGTCGCCGAAGTGATGAGCATCGCGGACTACGTTTATGTGGTGGCGGAACGCCGTGTCATTGGTCATGGGACCCCTGAACAGTTACGTCAACACGAATCACCGTTGGTGCAGCAATTCCTGCAGGGACAAGCGGACGGGCCTGTGCCGTTCCACTTTAAAGCAGCCGATTATGCTACTGAATTAATGGAGTTAAGCCGCTGATGCTGAAGCAAATCCAGCAGTTAGGTGCCAATACACTGGGTACGTTGCAGGGCCTTGGCCGGGCAACCCTGATGTTGTTTGGCGCCTTATGGGGGCGGCCACGGCCGCTGAAGAACTGGCATCTGTACATGAAGCAGATTTATGTGGTCGGCGTATTATCTTTGCTGATCATTCTGGTGTCCGGCCTGTTTATTGGCATGGTACTGGCACTGCAGGGCTATACCGTTCTGGCGAAGTTTGGTGCCGAACAGATGTTAGGGCCTTTGGTGGCATTGAGTCTGTTGCGCGAGCTGGGGCCGGTCGTGACTGCATTGTTGTTTGCCGGTCGGGCCGGCAGTGCGCTGACCGCAGAGATTGGTCTGATGAAAGCCACTGAGCAGTTGTCGAGTATGGAAATGATGGCCGTTGATCCGCTGCGTCGTGTCATCGCACCACGGTTCTGGGCGGGTGTCATCAGTATGCCTTTGCTGGCGCTGATTTTTAATGCGGTCGGGATTCTGGGTGGCCATCTGGTCGGTGTCGATTGGCTGGGGGTCGATGGTGGTGGTTACTGGTCTGCGATGCAGGCTAATGTGGATTTCCAGCAGGATGTGGTGAATGGCGTAATCAAAAGCATCGTGTTTGCCTTTGTGGTGACCGTGATTGCGCTGCACAAAGGTTTTGATGCGGTCCCAACGTCGGAAGGGATCAGTCAGGCAACGACTCAGACTGTGGTGACAGCCTCACTGGCTGTACTGGGTTTTGATTTTGTATTAACCGCTGTCATGTTTGGTGGATGAGAAATGGCATCACGTAAATTAGAGTTATTTGTAGGTTTTTTTGTCGCACTGGCGATCGCAGCGTTGTTGTTATTGGCACTAAAAGTGGCCAATACCGGTGTCGCCGGTTCGGATCAGAGTTATCAGTTATTGGCCAAGTTTGAAAATATTGGCGGGCTGAAAGCGCGTTCACCGGTCAAAGTGGGTGGTGTTGTGGTAGGACGGGTCGCGTCAATTCAGTTAGACCCGGAGTCATTCCAGCCAGTAGTGACGCTGGAGATCAACAGCAGTTATAACAATTTTCCGGAAACCAGCTCTCTGGCGATCCTGACTTCGGGGCTGCTGGGTGAACAATACATCGGGTTACAGCCAGGTTTTGTCGATGAGAACGTTGAAATTCTGAAAAACGGTGACTACATCGAAGACACTAAATCCGCCATTGTGCTGGAAGAGCTCATTGGCCAGTTCTTATTCAATCGTGGGAATCAATGATGAAAGCATTATTCAAAGTATTGCTGGCGGCGACTGCGCTGCTGGCGTTTTCGCAGGCTCAGGCGGCAGACGCTGCAGTGCCGAAATATGACGACCCATACAAAATGATGGAAGTGCTGGCAGATAAAACCTTCCA
>JAIXSW010000408.1 GCA_027484495.1 Gammaproteobacteria bacterium | reverse complement strand
CTTATCAGGAAACATCATGGCCGACGAACAACCTTCAATACAATCTGACGGCAACGTCGTTGAAACAAATATATGCGAAAAGTTTTAATATTTCTGGTGTCCTTCAATACAATCTGACGGTGACGCCGTTGAAGCAAAAATGATTTTTTTTCATGATTCTTCCTCAAGCCTTCAATACAAGCTGACGGCAATGTCGTTGAGATTGTAAATATTTCATATCGAATTCCTTTATTTTCTCCTTCAGTGCAATCTGACGGCAACGTCGTTGAAACTGTATTATTAATCTCCATAGAACCTCCTTGAATCCATTCAATGCAATCTGACTACACAGTGTCGTTGAAATGTCAGGCTTATTAAGAGATTCCTCATTGTTTTTTCTTCAATAAAATATCATGGCGGTGCCTTTTAAATATTTCACTGCGATTGCTTTCAAGGTGTGGAGTCTCCTGTTAGTGCGGGTAATATTCAGCAATTCCTGATATTATTTATTTTCGACAAATATTTTGGCCATCTCCTGTAGTAATTCGGCGAATTGTGAGCGAGCACTTATATTTTATTTTGTTAAATCTGACATATGATACGATTGTGATGGCATCTTTGTGGTGGGTGTTTTAAGTTTCAACATGGATATCATTAATTGGGGCGGGTTATTTTTAAATTAATTTATCTATTTGAGATGTTCGGTTTTATTCTAAAAAGAAGCTTGCCAACTAATTTTAGCAAGCTTCTTTTTTACTATTCTGGCGTATACAATACTTCTATTTCTCCTCCTTTGGAGGTGCCAGAATCAATTTTTTTATTGTTGTAGTATGCTGTCCAAGCAAATTTATCTGAAGATGATGTTTCTGCTAGCAACCATTTATCTTTCACATCAAAGGTGTAGCCTCGTTCGGTGCCAGCTAAAGTTATTTTTGCCTTGATAGGCGCTCCGGTAATTGAATTACGTGCACGAAATTTAAAAATTGCCATAGTAATGTCCTCTCAGTTTTTAATATGACTAAGCACTAATCGTGCTTTGAGTCAGCCAGCGTTTGCTCAATAAAACGAATCATGTCTTGATAACGAGTTATTTTTTTCACATGCTGGTCATGTGTAATGGAGTTTTTTGCCAGTTCTGGCAGAAAGCGCTCTGCGATGGTTTGGTAGATCATTTCCTTATTGGCGGAGGCATTAATCTTTGTCACTATCTCCTCAGCGATGTCATAGTAATTAGCAACTAAGCCTCGCCATTCGGGCGATGTTAACAACACTTGATCGCGAAATTGCCGTAACGACATCAAGATGTCGCAATCGTCGGCAAACCCAAGGTGGTTACAAGTGGCTTCGGTAATGAAACAACCACTTTTCTTTTTGCTTGCGGTATCGTCGTAATAATCACGTTTGGCAAAACCATGGCAGTAACCAAATTTAAAGCCTTTGCTCATGGTGGTGATATTTTTACTACAGATTGGTCCTGGCGGCCCGCCAAGTGCATAGTGGCAATTGGCACAACTGGCAGTGCTATCGGCTGAGAATGAACCACAACCCGCGATACCATTTCTGATTTCTTTGCGTCCGTTTAAACTGCAATACACCGCGTTATCGCCTCCTGCTTCCCCTTCGTAATGGTGACAACCAAAACACCGATTTGGATAGCCCATCGCTCAAACCTCTTTATCGTAATTTTGAGATATTGTTGTGTGTAGCGCTGCAATCATGCGCTTACCCATCTAAAAAGCATCTTGCGTGCCAAAGTGGTTTTTAATTTGCTAGGTTTGATTAAGGCATTGTATTTAATGGTATATTTATCTATCCTTCAGATTTCTAACCGTATGCCATGTATTTTTATTGATGCAATTATTCATATTTATGAACTTTGATTCATTGAAATGAATGCTTGACGGCGGTTTTGCTTTTTAGGGGCTAGAGCTGGGAGAGGTTGGCTTGGGCAGGAAAAGATGGAATGGTGTTGTTGGCCACAAAATTTGCTAACGCCATGGTAATGAGCCTCAGCTATTGGCAACTCCAATCTTATTAAAGAATGTAAGCTTTCGGTCCTCATCACGGAGCTAGATATGAAAATTTAAGCATATTGTTTATTCGCTGATGCGAGCCGAGTGTTTAATGATAAGTCCTGCGCTAATTACTGTGACAAAACGCTTCATAAAAAACAATGCTCATCCACACCGTGAATGAGCATGCTATTCTCTAGAGTTCTTTCGAAAGTGACACGTTAGGGTGGCTTAAAGGTTCGCATGCATCGCCCTTATTTTTTAGGATACAAAGTGTCATGGACCTTGTCTTTTACCGCTTGGCGCACTTTATCAATCGGTGACTGCTGTTTTTTATCGTACTGTGGCTGACGTTGCTCTTTTGAAGGTGGTGTATTTAGACCCATAATAACCTCGGCTAGTAGATGGCTGCATCACGCGATGCAACTCTATAAAGCATTTGTCGTGCCAAAGTTGGAGTTTATGATAAAACTCAATAAATTCAGTAGCTTACGCTTGTGCTTATCTGTAATAATATAATTTTATAAAACTAAAATTCAATATAATGAACAATTTGCAGGCTATTCTTCATAATTATGAATTCGCCATGAGAGTCAGGTCTTGCTCTCGATAGACCATCATCGTTTTGT
>JAIXSW010000484.1 GCA_027484495.1 Gammaproteobacteria bacterium | reverse complement strand
GTACAAGAGAAGGCAACATAGCTGGTTGTGCTACCAGGGCAAAGTGGGGCTGTTGTATTCACGTTGATGTTAATGCGTGCTAAGCAACCACCGAATGTAGAGCCGTCGTTAACCAAAGTATCTGCAACTTTGGCCCATGGCAGACGCACTGTTTTGGCCTCTGCAACGCCTGTAACCCCAAGCAGACCGATCAATGCCACTGCCATTAATTTCTTACTCATAATGTTCTCCTTGTGGGCACCAGCCCGATTTTTTTCTCAATTGTCGTACGAGTCAGTTGTTTTAGCAACATGTTAATAAGATATTTACTAAGTCGTGCAAAGTACCATTGATTGGCCAACACCGTGAACTGTAAAATTACACCGATGCAGGCATCAGGTTCAGACCAAGCAAATCCACTCAATTAGCGGTCGAAGTACTTTTAAGCATACTGCTTAGACTAATGCAAATCCCAATGCCCGGCTACGACAAATCTGTGCAACTTGGCGACAAAAAACCGCATGATTGAATCGCAGCTATCAAACATGCCTTTGCATATTATTATGCGTTTTTTGCGCAGAGCCAACCGTTTATTTGGGGTTATGTTGCGAATGACGGTATTCTGCAGGAGTCATTTTCACCTGTTTGACAAATTGTCTCTGCATGGTCTTCACGCAGCCAAAACCGCATTTTTCACTGATTGTCTCAGTACTGAGCTGCGGTTCAGTAAGCATTAACTGACAAGCCTGCGTAACCCGATATGCGTTAAGCCCATCTATCAAGGTAACCCCTAACTCCGACTTGCAGATACGATTCAGTTGAGATGCACTTTTGTGAAAATAACCAGCCAAAGTTTCAACATTGACCGAGGCATCGCTATAAACAGCAGCGAAAACTGCATTTAATTTTAATCGGAACAGTTCATTGGGGCCATCATCAGGTGAAATCGCAGGTTGAAGCGCTACCCTAACGCCTTTTGTCATTGCTCTATATTGTTCAAGCACCGATGCAGCAGCGTTTAACAGCAGCTGGCTGCTAACCGGCTTATTCAAATAGAGACAGGCGGCTGCCTGATACCCATCCGCTTGGGCAGTATCATTCGACAAAGCTGTTAGTAAGATGACTGGAATATGGCTAGTTTGCAGTTGCGACTTCAATTGTTTCAACATACGTAAACCACTATCGGGCTGTTCCATCATGACATCACTGATGATTAAATCGGGTAGTAACTGCGTGGCAAGTTCGAAGCCCATATTGCTATTTGAAGCTGTGACACAATGATATTTTGATTGTAAAAGATGAGACATGTCATCCCGCAAATCATCATTGTCTTCAACAAGTAATATGGTTGCTTGCAGTGCTGTATTCTGAGAGGGCAGGGGCGTTGAACTGCGCGGGCTGCTCTGTGTTGGCAACAGCATAGGTTGAGACAATATGTAGTCGTTATCGCTTATTTTCGTCAGGTCTCCTAACGGCAGCTTGATGGTAAAACAACTGCCGGCGCCAGGCGTGCTGACAAGCTCGATAGTGCCGCCGGCACACTCGACGCAGGTTTTTACTAAAAACAAGCCTTCGCCGGTTCCGGCAATATTTTCCTGTCCACTTTGACGATAATGCCGTAAAAATACTTTTTCATGCTCATCGGCCGGGATGCCTTGCCCGGAGTCTTTTACAACAAAGCATAACTGTCCGGTTTCTTGCTTTAACTCAATTGAGATAATTCCGCCGGCAGGAGTGTACTTAATCGCGTTACTGAGTAAATTGGCTGTGATCAGGTTCAGAACTCCGGGTAGCCCATAAAATGCCAGCTTTTCCAAGCGAATATTTATCACCTGGCTTTTTTCGCGGGCATAGGCGGTATAGCGCTGAATTTCCGCATCAACTACCGTGTCCGCGGCTAAATGTATCTTGTTGTTATTGTTGTTGAGTTTTAAAGCCTCAAGCTCCATATGCCTTTGTAATAAACTCTTTAATGCCTGAACGGCCTGACTAGCACCGTCAAGGAAGCCGGCTGCTTTTGCTGGTGCAGCAGCCAATGCTGATTGAGCCTGGTCGAGTTGCAACTGCAGCCTCATCAGTGGCGTCCGCATTTCATGCGCGGTGAACTGAAATTGCAGCTGTAAATCGCGCATGAGCACGGATTCGCGGGTGATCCCCTGTTCTATTTTAAGTTGTTGTTGACGCTCAGTCCGGTCTCTGAATTTTTTGTAGGCCAATAACAGCATCAGAATTAAGACCAAATAACACAGATAAGCCTGCCAACTCAGCATCGGATGTGGTTTTAAAGTAATGCTGAACATCAGCTTCGGTTCGGTCCAATGTCCGTCTGGATTGGCTGCTTTTAGCCAAAAATAGTATGAACCTGGTTGGAGAGCAGGGAAGCGGGCTGTTCTTTCAGAAACGTATTGCCAGTCTTGTTGTGCACCATCCAGTTTGTACGCATAGCGGATACGTGATGGGTCCGCATAGTGTAATCCAAGATAGTTAAATGTCAGTGAGTTCTGGTTATAAGGCAGTGTGGCTTTCCCAGCCTCTGGAAATAATGCCGTGCCATTTGCCAGTAAATGGGTCAACTGCAAAATGGGCACATTCGGGTTATCAATAACCTGTTCAGGCTTAAAACCATTCACACCGTTGATGCCGCCGAAATAAAAACGACCTGAACGGCCCTTGTGGAATACGCTGAAATTAAACTCATTCGACTGTAACCCGTCAGCCAGATCATACAAACGGACCGAGCCGGTGTTTGGCGTAAAACGGAAAATACCATGGCTGGAAGCACACCAGAGCTGGCCGGATTCGTCACCCGCAACACCATAAATGACTTCGGTTGGCAGGCCTTGTGTGATACCAAAACGACGCCAGCGCGGCGGCTGGTTTTGTTGCCAAGTGAGTTGATTCAGGCCACTTTCTCTGGTTGCAACCCAAAATGTATCCTGATCAGTCTGCCAGACACCATGTACCCAGTTGTGTCCAAGCGAATTTTCGTTATCTGGATCGTGCAGATACTGAGTCAGCTCAGGAATGTCAGTGTCCAGCCGCAACAACCCACGTTCTGACGACAGCCATAAAGCGCCGTCTTGTGCCGGATAAATCTGCCAAATACCGTTGTCAGCCAGAGCCGGATATTGTCCTGGGCCATACCATTGCCGCAATTTGCTGAGATCCGGCTCAATACATCCAATGCCGTTATTTGTAGCCAGAAATATACAGTTACCCGATTCAAATAAAGTCAAAGTCATGGGTATTTTGTTGGGCTGGTTGTTCAGCTGTATTGCAGGCAGTTGTGTCGCGAGATGATGTGGCTGAAAACTTGAAGTTTGTTCATTTAAGGTCAGCAGTCCCTGACTGGTCGCCAGCAGCAAGACGCCATTTTTTGTGCGCAGAATGCTGTGGATATCAAAACCATTAGTCTCATGATGCGGCAGCGGGTACATGTGGG
>JAIXSW010000552.1 GCA_027484495.1 Gammaproteobacteria bacterium | reverse complement strand
GACAGGATATTGGCGTCACCGCCACTAATGGTTTTAAAAGTCTGATTAATCTGCGGATAACCTTCAGCGGTTGCCAAATCGGTGCCACGCCCCGGATATTGCAAAAACCATTGCTGAAATTGCGGACTGTGTAAAAAAGTCTTCGCGACCTGCGCATACTCCGCAAAGAACTGACCCACGGCAACAGATTCTTTCTGCATCAGGCTATTTGCCTCTGCTTCAACCTGCGCTCTGGTTTGCGCCGCGATATGCTGGATCACCAGAAATGCGGCAACTGCTAATAAAATGGCCGTGGAGCCACCGACTGCAAACAAAATTTTCTTTTTTATTGATGTTATTTTTTGATACAACATAAAACCCCCAAACAAGTGCCGCTCCATCAAATCACAACGCATGAATTAAATCCAGCAGTTCAAAACAGACAAATAAACATATGATTCATAAGAATTAATTGAATTAGCGACTCAAAATTCGCACCAATTTGATGCATCTCAGCAGAATTGCATGACAACAGGCACAAAAATCGGGCATAAAACTGTGCCTGCCGCGCTGTTTTGGCGCAGCAGATTTGGTTGCACTGAATCGATTGCCGGCTTTTTAGGCACAACCGTTACGAAATTTTGCCTTCATATCTCAGGAGCGCCGCTAAACTCGGCAAAAGCGAAAAAGATCAGGTGATTTGTGTAGTTGTTGTTTGCTGCACAGTGGCAGTATCAGAGCTGAATTTAGCCACTCGGCCTCATGGGCCAACAGCGTCGGAGCGGCCAGCTGCTCAACAGTCATCGCGTAGAGCGAGGTTCCACCGCCTACGTCATCAGGCATTATCTGAGTCAGGTTAAATACACAAAAACGCCGAGACCGTTTTGTGGACAGCTTTAGCTGGTCCCGAAGGGATTTTTACCAGGATGGCAAAAACACAAAAACCTGCACTAAGCAGGATTAATGGGTGAAAACGGATCTGAGCAAGCCAATCATTTGGCTCGCGCCGTTTTCACGCGACAAGCTCTGCGAGGAGCCGGGGGACGCAAAAACACAAAAACGCCGGGAGCGTTTTTGGACAGCTTTAGCTGGTCCCGAAGGGATTTTTGTCAGGATGGCAAAAACAAAAAAACCTGCATTAAGCAGGTTTAATGGCGGACGCAGGAGGATTCGAACCTCCGACCGCTCGGTTCGTAGCCGAGTACTCTATCCAGCTGAGCTATGCGTCCATCTAATCTAAAAACAACTGGCGGAGGGAGAGGGATTCGAACCCTCGATAGAGTTTCCCCTATACACCCTTAGCAGGGGTGCGCCTTCAGCCACTCGGCCATCTCTCCGCGCTACGTTGCGGTGCGTATATTAATGTCTCAGGAAAATATGTCAAACAAAATTTTGAACCTGACTGTGCGATTGCCGACCTTTTAGACAATCTGCGCAATTAATAACGTAAACGACTACTTTTTACACAACAAAACAATAAAAACAATGATTTACGAAAACAAACTTATTGATCATCATCCTGGCTGTAGCTGCCCGGTGTGCCCTTTTCCGCTTGTATCCGCATGTAGATTTCTTCACGGTGCACAGAGACTTCTTTTGGTGCATTCACACCGATCCGTACCTGATTGCCTTTTACGCCTAATACAGTGACTGTCACTTCATCACCGATCATTAATGTCTCACCAACGCGACGGGTCAAAATAAGCATTCGTTTGCTCCTATCCTTTAGTCCCAGCTATATAAACGACGCTTAGCCTTTCACCAACGCGTCCATGTTGCCAATCATAACTCAGCATTCAAATTTATGAAAATCCAGCGATTAATTATCGCTGTTGAACAAAACCTGATGCAATTTTGCTGCAGCACCTTCAACCAGCTCCGGTGCCATTAATACAGAAAACCGACTTTCAGTCTGCGTCATCGCCCAAATCTGAATATTCAGCTGATTTAACAGCTGATGGATCCGCGCAACAACATCGGGTTGTGACCTGATGCCGATACCTACCACCGACAGTTTAGCAAGATTTGCTTGAATGCGGTGCTGAGCGTCCCGACAATTTTTCAGCAAATTCTGTACATCGTCAGCGACTTGCAGCCAATCGCTGTTCGTCAGCACCAATTGCACTGTCAGCTGATCGGGCCAAACGCCGTACTGTTGCACCATATCCGTTTCAACGTTATGCGCAGCTAAAAGGTTCAGTAGCCGGCAAAAATCAGTATGACTCAACGCCTGTAGCTGCAGAAACGTCAGGCCATGCTGGCAGGCAATACCGGAAATTAACGGCAGTTGCATTGGGTCTTCCTCGTAAGTCATCAGCGTGCCGGCATCCGGCCTAAAGGTCGATAACACGCGCAGCAGCACCCGATGACGACCGGCGTATGCCACCGAGCGCGAGTGCAGCACCTTCGCACCAACACTGGCCAGCTCCAGCATGTCACCAAACGGGATCTGTGGCAGGCGGCGTGCACCGGGGCAAATCCGTGGGTCTATCGTGTATACGCCATCCACATCGGTATAGATCTGACATTCGTCAGCCTTTACCGCTGCAGCGAGCGCGACGGCCGACGTGTCGGAGCCGCCGCGTCCCAGCGTCGTCAGATTGCCTTCGATATCCCGGCCCTGGAAGCCTGCGACCACCACAATATGGCCTTGTTCCAGTTCTTGCGCCAGCCGCTCGGTATCCACCCGCTCAATTCTGGCTTTACCAAACTTGTTATCGGTATGAATACAGACCTGATCGGCTAACAAAGATACCGCCGGGTAGCCACGTTTCACTAAGGCAATGGCCAGCAATGCGATAGTGACCTGTTCACCGGCTGCCGCCAG
>JAIXSW010000608.1 GCA_027484495.1 Gammaproteobacteria bacterium | reverse complement strand
CGCGGTGATATTTTTCGTCAGGTAGCGTTGTTGTTCGGTGGCGCTCAGCGGCTGACTATCAAGCTTGGTCAAACGCCAGGCCGGCACGTCGGACAGGACAATCTCCTGGCTCTGGCCCGTCACAATAAAATGGCTGCCGGCCAGACCGGCGATTTGTTGTTGCTGCAGCTCCAATGGCTCTAAATCCACTTTGACCACCAGCACGGCCAGCACCGGGCTATCCGCCACCGCGCTATCTGCCACCGCGCCATCCTGCAGCATCGGCGCACTGTAATAGACGCCGCGCATGCCGCTGGTATGGCCGAGCGCATAATAAAACCCGCGCTGGCGCTGCAACGCGGCCTGCACATAAGGCCGAAAGCCAAAATCACGGCCGACATAAGAAGCCGCATCGGCACTATTGCTGCTGGCAAGCACAATGCCGCTGGTGCTGACCAGATACAGATCGGCGACGCCGGCGCTTTGCTGCAACTCAGCCAGATAACGGTTCAGCGCCGGGATATCCCGCTGCGCCAGCCATTGTTGCAACAGCGGGCTTTGGCTCAACTGGGCCGGCAGATTGGCATGGCGACCAATGCTATGACGCAGAAATGCTGCCAGATTATTGCTCTGACCGGCGGCCTCAGCTCGCAAATCCTGATAAATCCAGTGCTGGCAGGCCGATGCGGTCAATAACAGCAACAGCAGATAACACAGCAGCAGTGCCGGACGGGGCATTCTGAGCACAATGAGTTCCTGAAATCAGCATGAGGCTAACAGTGTAAGGGCAAGCGGTGCAGGCGGCAATTGCTGCTCAGCTGCTGCTCTCGTCGATCCTCGGCGCTAACCACCAGTGTTTTCCGGCGGCTGAGCCGAAAAGGCCGGCACAGGGCTTCCCGAGACTGAATGCTTTAAGTTAATATGTGATAACATCACATTACTTGAGGCTGTTATGTCATTTTCTGCGCGCCGCTCTGCTGCTAAGGCAATTCCCCACCGTCTGTTTCCATTCTCTGTGCTGGCTTTGCTGTGTGCGGCACCGGCTGGCGCCGAGGAGCCACAAAGCCTGGAACATATTGAAGTGCGTCATCACCAGAGCTATCGCGGTCAGGTACCGGTAGAGAAATTGCCGCAGGCGGTGTCTGTGCTGGGGCAAGATGATTTCGCGCAGTGGTCGCTGAGTCGCTTTCAGGACGTGCTGGATTTATCCAGCGGCATCGCGCGGCAGAACAATGGTGGCGGTCTGTGGGACAGTTTCTCGCTACGTGGTTTTCCCGGTAACGAAAACATGCCGTCGGGTTATCTGATCAACGGCTTTAACGGCGGGCGCGGTTTTAGTGGTCACCGCGACGTGTCGAATATCGAGATGGTCGAAATTTTAAAAGGCCCGGGTTCGGCGTTGTATGGCCGTTCTGAGCCCGGTGGCACTATCAATATCATCACGCGCAAACCGAATCAGACCAATGGTGGTTATCTCAAAGCCAGCGCCGCAACCGAACAGCAATACCGGCTCGAAGGCGACTACAACTATGCCTACAGTGACAGCCTGATGCTGCGTGTCAACGGCGCTGTGCAGGACTATGGCAGTTTTCGCGATGAAGTCACCAGTGAAAAGCAGGTGCTGACGCCTTCGGTGTTGTGGCAGGTCGATGCGGACAGTTCTGTGCTGTATGAAGTTGAAGTGCTGCGGCAGGATCAGCTGTTTGACCGCGGTATTGTCGTGCTGAATAACAACTTCAATACGGTGCCGCACAGCCGCTATTTAGGCGAACCGGGTGACAAACCGACGGAAATTGCAGCCACTGGCCATCAGCTCAGCTACGAACGCGACTTAGGCAACAGCTGGCATCTGAACCTCGGCGCCGGTTATCGTGATTCAAGCCTGCAGGGTTTTTCTTCCGATGCCGAGCTGGCACGGGCGCGGCAGGGCGTGTCTGATGACGGCAAAACGCTGACACGCCAGCGCCGTTACCGCGATTATCACTCTGAAGACAGCACAGCCCGGCTCGAACTGAGCGGCAGTCCACAGATCCTCGGCATGACCCATCAGCTGCTGCTCGGTTCTGACGCCTACGATTACGAACTTTACACGTTGCTCGGCCGCTATCGTGGCCCCAAAGGCAGCTATGCCATCAATATTCAGGCGCCTGTATATGGGGTGGCCAAACCCGGCACTATCGCCACTTTGTATGAAAACGTCGAATCGCAGCAAGCGGTCGGGGTGTATCTGCAGGACCTGATCCAGCTTGATCCGCAGTGGCAGTTATTGCTGGGCCTGCGTTACGACAGTTACCAGCAACGTATTGAAGAGCTGGTGAAGAAAACCGTCGCGCGGACTGAAGATCAGCAGGTCAGCCCGCGCTTTGGTCTGAATTATTTGCTGAACGACCAGGTCACCTTCTACGCCAATTATGCGGAAGGCTTCCTGCCACTATCAGGCACTGATTACGCCGGTAAGGCGTTTGAGCCTGAACTGAGTGAATCGGTGGAATTTGGCATGAAGCTGGCGCTGGCATCCTGGCAGGCGACGGTGTCGGTGTTTGATGCGGAAAAATCCAACATTCTGGTGTCAGATCCGGTCAACGTTGGCTTTTCGGCCACGCTGGGCGCTGCGCAAAGCCGCGGCGCAGAACTGGAGCTGGCGGGTAGGCTTACGGCTAACACCGATTTGTCGGTGTCTTATACCTGGCTGGATAGCGAAACGCTGAAAGACAGTATCAACATTGACTGGGGCGTGCTGATCCCTAAAGGCAGCGCTTTGGTCAATGTGCCGCGCCATACGCTGAGTGCGCAGCTGCGCCACAATCTGCAGTTGGCGGGTTATGACAGTCAGATTGGTGTGCGTCTGCGTTATCAGAGCAAAAGGTTAGGCGATGCCGTCACACCTTCGTATGTGCTGCCGTCGCATAGCCTGTGGAGCCTGTTTGCCACCACGCGGCTGACGCCGCAATTACAGGCAGAAGCGGTGGTCGAAAACCTGCTGGATAAAGCCTGGATCCAGAGTTCGTACTCGGCGATCTGGACTTATCCGGGTGAACCACGCGCGCTGCGCCTGAGCCTGCGCTACGAGTTCTGAGCATGACAACAGTCAATCCAGCGCTGACTAGCTCACTGAATACAGCACTGAATCAGTCGCCATCCCGCGGTCGTATCAATAGCATTGATATGATGCGCGGTCTGGTGATGCTGATGATGCTGCTGGACCATGTGCGGGAGCGGGTGCTGCTGCATCTGCAGGTCAGCGATCCGATGGAGATTAGCCAGACAGAACCCGGCTTGTTTTTCAGTCGTTTGCTGGCGCACTGGTGTGCGCCGGTGTTTGTGTTTCTGACCGGGGTGTCGGCCTATCTTTACCAGCAAAAGGGCCGTGCGCTGACGCCTTTTTTACTAAAACGTGGGCTGGTGCTGATTTTACTGGAAATGACACTGGTCAATGTTGCCTGGCTTGGCAGCTACAACACGCTGTATTTACAGGTGATTTGGGTGATTGGCCTATGCATGCTGTTGCTGGCGCTGCTGCATCATTTGCCACGGCCGCTGTTGCTGGTGCTTGGTTGCCTGCTGGTTGCAGGGCATAACCTGCTGACGCCGCTGCAGTTCTCGCCGGGCGAGAGTGGATACTGGCTCTGGACCATCCTGCACGACCGTGGCTTTTTACTGGCGCCGGGCGAAGCGGCTATCGCCGTCAAAATCAGTTATCCGTTATTGCCCTGGGTCGGGGTGATTGTGCTCGGTTATCTGGCAGGGAGCTGGTATCAGCTGCCGGCCGGACAGCGGCAGCGGATTTTATGGCGAACCGGTTGGTTGGCGCTGGCCACACTGGTGCTGCTACGCGGTTTGAATCTGTATGGCGAAACACTGGACTGGCAGGTTCAGCCCACAGCGCTGCTGACTCTGATGGACCTGCTGAATTTCACCAAATATCCGCCGTCGCTGGATTTTTTACTGTTGACGCTCGGCCTGATGTGTCTGGCACTGCGGGCGCTGGAACGGGCCACCATGGCCAACTCTGTGGCGCGCTGGCAGCAGGTCCTTGCTGATTTTGGCGCGGCGCCGATGTTTTTTTACATCCTGCATCTGTACGCCTTGTTGCTGCTGTATAGCCTGGCATTGCTGGTATTTGCACCGAATCAGCAGACCGCGTATGGCCCGATGCTTGGCGTCAGTCATGTCGGCTGGGTTTGGTTGATTGCCGTGTTGCTCGCTGTCGCTTTGTATTGGCCAACGCGCTGGTTTGCTGGTTTTAAACAAAGCAGCCACTGGCGCTGGGTGCGTTATTTCTGAGCCTGAGCTGTTAGCTGTGCATTGACATACAGCTTCAGAAAGTGGCGGTTAAACAAATGCGCCGCCATCAACAACATACCGGCACTGACCGCCAGCCAGGGCTCCAGCGGTGCCGGTACCCACAACGACACTAACATCAAGCCGGCACCCGCAAGGCCGAGCCACAACGGCGCATGCTGCTGATGCTGACGTCTGGCCGCCGGCAAGCTCCAGATCACCAGCAATAAAATCGGCGCAATCAGTCCATAGTGCACCCACTCGGCTTCCAGCCAATGTCCCAGCACGCCTGCACCACCTAACGCCAATAAAATGGGTGTTAACAGGCAATGAATAATACAAAGCCCTGAAATATAAGCCGCTACTAAATCTTTCATTGGTCTCACCTCTGCTGCACCTGAACGGAAAACGCTGGTTTTCATGCCTGAATGAAATGTTATATTATCACATTATCAACAGCGAAATCGAACGTAAAGTTTTCTGATTTGGGTATAACGCAGGGAGATCTATGCATTACCGTAACAAAATAGCCATGCTGGTGGCGGCGGCATTTAGCCAGCAGCTGTGGGCGCAATCTGTGTCTGGCGTGGTGCTGGACAGCAAAGGCCAACCCATCGCCGGCGCCGAAGTGTCGCTGGCCGGCAGTCAGGCGCGGGTCAAAACCGATGCCGCCGGCACTTTCTTGCTGGCAGCACCGGCTGGCCAATTGGCTGAACTGCATGTCGAAGCGGCTGAGTTTGCGCACCGCAACCAGCATGTGCAGGTGCCGGCAGCTGGTTTAACCAATGTGGAATTGCGCTTATTACCCACCTTGTTAGAAGTGATTGATGTCAAAGCCAGTCCGCTGCACGCATCGGCCACCGAATCGGCGTTGCCGATCAGTGTGCTGTCCGGCGAACAGTTAAAAATGCAGCAGGCCTCGACACTCGGTGACACGCTGAAAAATCAGGTCGGTGTGCACAGCAACTTTTATGGCTCTGTTGCCAGTAGCCCGATCATTCGCGGTTTAGACGGCCCGCGGGTGCTGATCACGCAAAACGGTCTGGACGCCGGCGATGCGTCGCGGGTCGGGCCAGATCACAGCGTGGCAAGCGAAGCCGGTACCGCAGAGCAAATTGAAGTACTGCGTGGCCCGGCAACGTTGTTTTATGGCAGCGGTGCGATTGGCGGCGTGGTTAATGTGGTGGACGAACGCGTGCCGACGCGCCGCGACACCCGAGCGAACTGGCAGCTGGAGCGCCAGAGCGTCAACAACGAAAAACTGGCCGCTGCTGCCGGCCAAACCAGCGTCGGTGATGTCGCCTTGTATGCCGATGCGTTCTGGCGTGAACAAGATAATTACAAAATTCCCGGCGTTGCTGAAATTGGTAGCGACGAACCAAAGGGCGGCCGGGTCGCGAATACTGACGCCACCGCTCGCGGCGGCTCGTTTGGCGCCAGTTACTTACTCGATAACGGTTTTGTTGGCATCTCCATGGGCAAATTGGACCGCCAATACGGCATTCCGGGCCACTCGCATGGCGGTCATGCACACGAAGCTGAAGCTGGTGAAGCCGCAGAACGTGTGTTTGCAGATTTAGAACAAGACCGCGTGCAGTTAAACAGCCAGTTAAATTTCACCGGTGGCCTGTTGTCGCAGCTGAATGTAAAAGCCGGTTACACCGATTATCAGCATGCAGAAATTGAAGCCGGTGCAGTGGGCACCACCTTTAAAAATCGCAGCGAAGAAACCCGCTTAGAGTTGCTGCATCGCGAATGGCTGGATTGGCGCGGTGGCCTCAGCCTGCATTATAAGCACAGCGATTTTGCTGCAGTCGGTGCAGAAGCCTTTACACCACCATCAACGCAAGAAATGTTGGCATTAGGCTGGATGGAAGAGCGCCATTTTGGCCCGCTGTTATGGCAAGTGGGCGCCCGCACGGAACGGGTGACGATTAAGGCCGATCAGGTGTTGCTGCCGCAGCTGGGTGCGCATGAAGATGACGTCAGTAAAGTGCATGGACATGCAGAAGGTGGTGATTCAGTGATCCGCACTTTTGCGGTTGATCACACTTTTAAACCTTACAGCCTGTCGAGTGGTTTGGTGTGGGAATATCAGGACGGTTACAACACCGCGCTGTCGTTCTCGCACTCAGGGCGTGCCCCAGCAGCGTCGGAATTATTGTCGTTCGGCCCGCATATTGGTACAAACGCCTATGAAATTGGCGCGTTATTTCGGCTAAATCCAGCGCAAGACGCACAACAAGCCTTTGTGTTAAATACCGCGCCGATTGAGATGGAAGTATCGAATAACCTCGACCTGACGTGGCGCAAGTTCAGCGGTGATGTCGCGTTAGTGCTGAATGCATTTTACAACCAAATTGATAATTACTATTACCAGCAAGATACCGGCCTGTTTGCAGAGAGTGGCCATGATCATGGCCACGAAGAGCACGACCACGAAGCACACGATCATGCTCACGACCATGACCACGACCACGACCACGACCACGGCGATGAACACTTCAGTGAATTACCGGTGTATTGGTTTAACCCCGCCGATGTCACCCTGCATGGCTTTGAAGCGCAGCTGATTTGGCAATTTGCCTCAGAGTGGCGGTTCACGCAACAAGCCGATTTTGTCCGTGCTCGCTTAGACGCTGGTGGCGATTTGCCGCGCACGCCGCCGCTACGGCTGCAATCGGCCCTGTCTTGGCAAGGTGAAGCGCTGAGCGCAGAGCTGCGTTTTAGCCATTACAGCCAGCAAAAACATACCGAAAACTTTGAGGGGTCGCTGCCCGGTTACAACCTGCTCGATGCCAATGTCAGTTATTACTTCGACCTTGGCGACCAGCAGCTGGCGGTATATCTGAAAGGGCAGAACCTGACCGATGAAGACGCCCGCGTCCACACCTCATTCTTAAAAGACAAAGCGCCATTACCGGGCCGCTCGCTTGGCCTCGGTATTCGTGGCGAATTCTGACCAGATCCAGCCGGCAGCCCCGGGCGGCGTGCCGGCTCATCAATATAAAACAGGAGTTGATATGTACAGTTTGAAGATGAAATTACTGCCGCTGGCGATTGCCAGTGCCCTGTTGGTTGGCTGTGGCGATGCGACAACCAATATCGTCGAGAAAGAGCCGATTGTGATCAAAGACCCGCACCCACCGGTGGCGCCTATCGGCAAAGGCCGTTTACTGGTCAGCGATAAAAGTAGTGCAGTCGTCAGCGTCTACGATTTGGACCGCTCTGAGCTCATCGAACAGTTCCAGCTGATTAACACACCAGATGCGGTCTATCCGTCACCGGGACAGCGTTATGCCTTGGTGGTGCAACGCGCGACTGATCGGGTGCAAGTAGTAGATGGCGGTCAGTGGCAGGAAGATCATGGCGACCATTTGCATCCATATGCTGAAAAACCAAAGCTGATGAGCTTCCAGCTCAATGGTAGCCGTCCGACGCACGTGCAGAGCAATACCAGCACCACCGCAGTCTTTATGGATGGCGATGCAGCCAGTAAAACACCGGCCGCCGTGGTCACGCTGACTGAAGCCAACATCGGTGCGGACAAAAAAGATCTGCCGCTGCTGCAATACGATACGCATATGCATGGCGCCGCGCAGCCGCGTGGGACGCAGTTAATCTCCACTATCCGCGACGCAGCCAGCAGCGACATACTGCCGGATAAAGTTGGGGTTTATAGCCAAACCGCCGGCAAATTCAGCCTGAGCCAGACATTCACTCCGACTTGCCCGCGCTTACACGGTAGTGCGCAGAACAAAGGTTTTGTTGGCTTTGGTTGTACTGACGGTGTGTTGGTGATTGCGCAGTCCGGCAGCACTTACAGTGCCAGTAAAATTGCCAATAGCGCAGATATCACCGGCACCAGCCGCATCGGCACTGTCGAAGGGCACGATGATGCGGCACATTTTGTCGGCCTCGCTGGCGCGCTGGTGTTTGCCATCGATCCGCAAAACAAGACGATGAGCAAAATCGACTGGCAGGCACCGACAGGGGCCGGCATCGTCGGCTATGGTTTCACGGCCAAAGCCAAACACTTTGTGCTGCTGGATAATCAGGGTTATCTGACCGTGCTGAACTACAGCGGCAGCGCTTTTACGCTGGCCGGGAAAGTGCAGGTCGCGACCGGTCTGAGCGCCATGCCAGCCGGCAGCAGTCTGCAACTGACGCTGGCGGGCAGTGAATACCGCGCTTATGTCAGTAACCCGGTCAATAAAGCTGTGGTGGCGGTCGATTTGGCCAAACTGCAGGTGACTTCAACACTGCAATTAAACTACACCCCGCACAAGCTGACCTGGCTCGGCATTGCGCAATAAGCCATCGCCTTTCTGAGCAAACAACACGCCGGCATCTGCCGGCGTGGTTTTTTCTGGCAAGAATCAATTGTGCTGTGATGTAACGCACTGGTAGCTTATAGGCGCTATGCTCCGGCATTCATCGTCTTATCAAGGTGCCTGACCGCATCTGCTGATCGTCAGCACTTTTTTTTGCGTTCTGACCGTGCAGAATCCCCGACATATCTTTTTGGCTATTGCCGTAACCCCATTTTGGAGCCGACTACATGAGATTCACGCTGACCTGGCTTGGTATTTTTACTGCAATGACGTTGGCCACGCCGGCTCTTGCTCAGGAAAAACCGCAAGCGGCGAGAATGCAAGCCGGAGTTCCTGTGGTGGTGGCTGCCGTGACTGCGCAGGATGTGCCGGTTTGGCTGCGCGGTATTGGTCAGGTCAAGCCACAACAAAGCGTTGAGATTAGGCCGCAGGTGGATGGGTTATTGCAGCAAGTACTGGTGCGTGAAGGCGATATGGTAAAAGCCGGCCAGTTGCTGGCAACGCTGGATGACCGCGCGATTAAAGCAGCTCTGGCGCAGGCGCAGGCGCAGCGCGCCGTTGCAGAAGCCAAACTCAATGTGGCCAAACGCGATTTAAAACGCTACCAGAATTTAAGCCAGAGCCAGGCCATTTCTGCCCAGCAAAAAGACCAGCAGCAAGCCACAGTGCAACAGCTGCAGGCTGAGTTACAAAGCGTCGAAGCGCAAATTAATGCCCAGCAGGTCCAGCTGTCTTTCACCCAAATTCATGCGCCTATTGCCGGCCAGGTCGGCATCCGTAACGTCGACGCCGGCAACTATGTGCGCCCATCTGATACGCAGGGCCTGTTTTCTGTAGTGCAGCTCGATCCGATCAGCGTCGAGATGGCATTACCTCAGGCGCAGTTACCGCAGTTACAACAACTGATGCAGCAGGTGCGGCAGCAGCAAGCGGTGCCGGTTGAGGCTTTCGTCCGTGATGATGGCGACAAACTCGCCAGCGGCAGTCTGGTTGTCGTCGACAATAAGGTCAGCAGCGGCAGCGGCACTATCCGCATCAAAGCCGATTTTGCTAACCCGACCCTGGCTTTATGGCCGGCGCAGACCGTCGTGGTGGCACTTCGCAGCAAACTGTTACCGCAAGCGCTGACCATTCCGGTCAAAGCGCTGCAACAAGGCCCGCAGGGTGCTTTTGTCTGGACTGTCGATGGCGACAAAGCCAAAGTGCAGCCGGTGCAGGTGTTGGAAAGCACCGAGACGGTTATTGTGGTCAGCGGTGTCAGTGCCGGCCAGCAAGTGGTGGTTGATGGTCAGAGCCGGTTACGGCCGGGCGCGGCTGTGGTGATTAAAACCGCTGCTGAACAAGCGCAGGCAAACAAAGTGAAAAAAGACGCCAAACAAGCAGCGGCGGAGCACGCAGCATGAATAGCCGCAGTATTTTTGCCTGGTGCATGAACCACCCGATCGGCACAGTGCTGCTGACCTGCGCCTTAGTGCTGATGGGCATTCTGGCCATTCCGCGCCTGTCGATTGCGCCGTTGCCGGAAGCCGAATTTCCGACCATTGAAGTCAGCGCCCGTTTACCCGGCGCCAGCGCTGAGACTATGGCCTCCGCCGTGGCAACGCCGCTAGAAGTGGCGCTCAGTGTTGTGCCCGGCATTACCGAAATGACCTCCAGCAGCGCGCTCGGTTCGGTCAATATCACGTTGCAATTTGTGCTGGAAAAAGACATCGACGCCGCCGCGCAGGAAGTGCAGGCCGCGCTGAATCAGGCCGCTGGCCGTTTGCCGGACATGCCGAATCAGCCAACCTGGCGCAAAGCCAACCCGTCCGACAGCCCGATTTTGATTATCGGCGTGACCTCCGAAACGCTGTCGCGCACGCAAATCAGCGATATGGCAGAAACAGTGCTGGCGCGTCAGCTCAGCCAGATTTATGGCGTCGGCGAAGTCTTTATCGGTGGTCAGCAAAAGCCGGCCATTCGCATTCAGGCACGGCCGGAAGTGCTGGCGGCAAATAATCTGACGCTGGCGGATATCCGCGGCGT
>JAIXSW010000139.1 GCA_027484495.1 Gammaproteobacteria bacterium | reverse complement strand
CCACGGGGACACTATAACCATCAATAAATCGCCAACCGAGGTAATCGAAACCGGCGGAGATAGGGCCAGAGGATTGTTTGGCGAGATTTTCAGTCAATCCTAGCTTGGACAATTCTGCATGTAACCGATTGATAGCAGACGCTAATTGCGATTCACTTTTAGCCAATAACACCATATCATCGCCATAGCGGACGCAAACCGAGTGAGGTGTATTTAACGCATGATCAAGGGACGTTAAATACAGATTACAGAGCAACGGGCTTAACGAAAACCCTTCAGGTAAGCCCTCACAACCGAGTTCGCTTGCGGCGTAGAGCCACTGCTGTACAAAGAGGTGTAAATCGCTAGCTGGAAATAGCGATGCAAGCAACATCACCACTGGATGCCGGTGAATGGACGCAAAGCAATTGGCCAAATCGGTTTTGTAAAACCAGCAATAACCGTCAGCCATTTTTTGTCTCAGTAGATCGTGGGCGGTTTGGGTGGATTTCCCTGCCTGATAAGCAAACGAATGCGGATGCCAATAGGTCTCAAATTCGGTATTTAGCACCTTTTGTAATGCTTTAAGTAAGACGTTGCTCGGACCTTGTGGTTGGATCAATACTCGTGTTTTGCCCTGCACTTCTTGGGCGTGCGAAAACATCACAGGTTCACTGCAATCACCGCTACGCCAACGCATATATTCTTGCTCTAGCCATGGTTCAAGCACTGAAAACGCCGTGGGTCTGGATTTTTGCAAAGTTAACAGCAGCTGTTGATGAAACGCCGGTAAGCCAGTAAGCCGTTGCAATGCGGTTTGCGCAGGAGCCGAGCGTAGCAACAGTGTTTGCCCACCTAACGCAGTCATACTCAGCACACCATGACCACGCGCCGTGCCTTGGCCGATCCCCAGCAAATTCGCTAACACCAACACCAAACATTGTTCCGGCTGCCACTGTATGATGTCCAATTCGGCCACGCCAACCACCCCACAACTGGGTTTGCCTGCATCGCCATAACGATGGTGCAGAAAATCACTGCAGTGCCATGTGAATGCGGCATCTGGGCAAGGGATGGTGCGCCACGGGTGTTGGCTGTCATGCGCGAGGCGGTTTAGCATCACTTGCCAAAGGCGCGAAAAGCTTAAAGGGCCGGTTTCAAAATTTGGCGCTCGTTGCTGTGACGCTTTCACCTGTAGCGGCGTCACTAACTGTAATTGCCAGCGCACTTGTGCGGCTAATTCCGCGCTTTTATGTTGCAAATCCCCCCAAGTTAACGGGGTTAATTGGTTGGCGTGTTGAATGGAGCGTTGATTAGAGTTTTCAGTAAAACCATCGTAAAAAGCGACAAATTGCAAGTCGCAGCCCAATGCCTGCTTTGGCAAAGTTAATCGAAAGGCGTCATCGGCGATGTTCGTCATCAGTAAGCCAAGCAAGTCCTCGCCAGAAGGGAGAATCGTTAAGGCAAATTTATAGTGCATGCCCGCTGCAAATGAGCAACTGCCGTTTTCCAGCGGATCCAGTACAAAGGATTGCGAAAACACCTCATCTGCTGGGTGTTGACAAGCCCGTGCCAAATAACCACGCAAATATTCATGATGAGAATAACCAAGGGTCTGCGCCTGCAAAAAACGCATTTCTACCACCAGCTTTTTACAGCCTATGAAACGCTGACACCATGCTGCAAACTGGTCCATTACTGTTCCTGCTTGGTGGCTTTGGTGATAAACGGCTTTGTGATAACGGCTTCGTTATTAAGTGCTATTCCGCGTTGCTTAGAAGCCAAAGCTTTATTCCATGCTTGATACGATGTAATAGCTGGATAGCGAAGTTGTGCGTTGTCATTGTGATCCAGTAAATGCACTGCTAGCCATGGTTCGCATTCTATGTTCTGTTCAGCGAGTTTGGTTTTAAATGCTTCTATATACGTCGCTTGAACATCTTGCTCTATATCTTTTAAATGCGGCAGTGTGAAACATTGTTCATCGAACGTATCTATTAACTGCTTAATTGACGTGACTTTCATCGCTGTACTGCCCATGCCAATACTTTTACCGCGGCCGAATTTATGGGCGAATTGTGTATCTTTGCCAAGGTCTCTGCCAGCCGTTAGTAAGTGGCGGGGTTCCAATAAACACAATAAAGCACCTAATTCCCAATCGTGCAGTTTGCTAAAGGTTACGGTGGTTTTAAAAGTGCCTGTATGGCAGACATCAAATCCAATGGGGGCTAAATCGTTTTTGTAAAATTCCTCTTGTTGCAATGTTTGCAGCTGAGCATCAACCGACGCCGCGCTGACATGGCGGAAAAACGGATAACCGCTTAACGTGGTGTTTGCATGTTCAAAACTGACTAGCCCATTTGATTGCTCCAGCATGCGCACCGGTGAGCCTTTAGGCCCTAACGCCACATTAAGCTGTAGCCAGGAAAATACATTTGTACCTTCTTTTGACGGAAATTCTTCCCGTGTCACCTTCTCCTGCGCAACTGCATCAACTATCGCGATACGGCCTTTGTAGTATTGCCAAGGCCCTGCAGCTATATGTTGGGTGTCGTCATCGCGCACATACCCCATCAATAAACGAGCTGCAGTCAGCAGACTTGGCATTTGGGTTTGATCTTTGACTGTCATTTCTGCTGAATTCGGTTCAAACACTTTGCGAAGTTGGTTGTTTACCCGTTTCAAGCTGTGTTTGGTGCGCGTTTTATAGTAGTAATGGCGGCCAATACGAATGATTTGGTTTGATGCTTCATCTAGCTCGACATAGATAAGCTGACCAACTTTGAGCGTTTGAAACTCTTCAATTTTTTCTTTAATCCCTTTTGATTTTGCATCGCCGAGCTTTGCTCGAAGCGGATGAGTATCAATGCGGTTGGCAAGGAATTTTTGTTCCTCTTGATAGCGCTCATAAACCGCACTATCGATGTCTATTAGTGGTGATTTCAGCTCATCCGCAGGTAAAAACACGACTGAATGGACAAAAGCCTTTTTACCATCATTATGGGCCGTGGCTAACTCACCAATACCATCACTGCCGCCGTTATAAAGCGCAGGTACCCATTTCCCCAGCAGCCGCTCATTGCCTTTAAAAATTTTAAGCTTATGTCTATCCTGCTGGATTCTGTAACCCGTAGGGGCCTCAAACACCTTGCCAAATTCATCCGGCACTTCGTTTGTATCTTCAAAAAACTTAGTTGCATCTTCAGAAAGAAAATGCACTTTATTCACTAACTTTACGGTGACTGTGTTGCTATCTATTGCAGTGATAAAAGCCGCTTGATTACGTGTTTTTGCGCCATTTGCCTGTAAATTAGGTACTCGGGTGTAGTCGCGCTCTGCCACTCGCTCAAACGGAGCCTGGCATAACGCAATTAAACTGCGCCGAAGTACGTTTCGAATACTTTTACCGGGGAGCACCAGCAGAAGTTCTTTTTGTGGCGCTTGGTTTGTCCCTGTGGTGATTTCAACATAATTAGGGATTAAAAACTTTTTCTTCTGCCGCGCACTGTTGTTTTGTTCTGATGACATTAACTCTTTGAAATCTTTAGGCAGCAGGTCTTGGTAATATTGAGGTAGTTGGTCGTAAGTGAATTGGTAATTTGCCATCAGTAGCGGCGTTAATACCTCAAGCTTTAACGATAAAGTGCCACTTATCAGCGTTTTATCTGTGCTGTTATGAGGCACCGGCTTGCCCAATACTGATTTATTTTCTTGCAGTGGGACGTGAACATAAGGAAGTTTTGTTGTCGTTTTTTCTAAGCTAATGGCGTAGGCTTCAACTGAGTTTGGTTTTCTCCCAGCTTTGGTGAAAAAACTGACATTATCACCAACATTCAATTGCTCGATGGCGACATTCTCGGGAAGTTCGGACTTATGAAAAAAAATATTACGATTAATAAATCCATAGCCCTTATCAGCTAATGTATTTGTGATCTTTCCATTAAAACGCTCAGCCATTATTCACTCCTTGTTCGACCACATACCGCTCGCATAATAATTCGGCGTTTTTGCGATAACTCACTTGCAACAAGGTTTTACTCAGTCCCTTTAAAGGTTCTTTACCATATCGATTAAAATCTTGCTGAGTCAGTACTTGATGTTCGAGGCGATTCACTTGCAGAGGGCTTGCAGGCTGATTACATGGTAATTTCAGATCTTTCAGGGCGTGAAGCAAGCCGTCTGCATCAGCACTGCGGGGTTCTAGCCAAAGTGAGAACCGCATAGCTGGGCGCGCAATACCTGCAGAAACCATGCGGCAATGCAGCATGGCGTTTGGAAAATAAATACGGGCTTCATTTAACTGAAAACCAGCTAACGACTGGGTGCTGTTGGCAGTGATTACCGTTGGCAGTCCGCGAAACTTTGAATCAAAGGTTTTAAATTGCCAATTTTCAGGGCTGATGGCGGCAAAAAATGCGGGTGCTGCTTTAATCTTAAAACTGTGAGATATCAGGTCTTGCATGGTAACCCCATCAGTTGCAACAAGCCCGCTGTAGTTTTGTAATTCAACGAGGCTCATGCTGCAGTCTCCTGTTTTTGGCCTTTAATT
>JAIXSW010000211.1 GCA_027484495.1 Gammaproteobacteria bacterium | reverse complement strand
TGCGCCCCTGCAGCAGGTCCAAATCAATGGAGCCTGTCTGCATGCGGTCGGTCAGTGAGACCAGTTCGCTGTCGGAGAATCGTTGCTGCAAATCAGAGACTGTGGCGTACATGGTTAGCCCTGACCGTCAGCCGGTGTTTGTTTGGCTTTGAATGCGGCCCAGGCACTGTCTCGCTCAGCTGCATTGACTGTGCGGCCTACCAGTTTGGTCAGCGCCTGCGTTTGCGGCAGGCCAGAGCCGGTAAAGTGCTCAGTGTTTGCCGGGTCCAGCAGTGCAAAGGCTTCTTCTAAGGTTTGAACGCTTTGCGAAGCATTGCCGGTCGCAGATACGCCATCAGATGGCGCTTGTAATACAACCAGCCGCGGATCAGCTTTGAGCTGCAATAACTGCTCTTCGCTAACTGTCGAAAGCTCCACAATATTTTCACCGGGTTCAAATGCGCGCCCAGCACGGCGGTAACCGCTATGAGCACCCGATACAACAACGATTGTTTCCATCGCATGATGTCCTCTTTGTCAGGAACAGGAGAAAGGAGTGACGGCAAGCCGTCACTCACCGGGGCTTACTGCAGCCAAGGGACAACCAGAACTTCCACAGCTTTGTAGTTCGGGTTGCTGGCGCCGTTGGCCTTTTGCTGGGCTTCAATCAGTGCTTTGGCTGCAGCACGGTTTTTCGGCCCTGTAACCAGCAGGTTCGGATTGACACCCAGTGGGCGGCCTTGGTCGGATTTAAAGCTCATCATCGCTTCCACAGCAGCGTTGAAGTTGGTTTCATCCAGAGCAGCCTTTGAACCAAACGCCATCTGCCAGAAGCCAAAGCCAACGTTGACCCGTGCATCCACGCCGTACAGGTACTCATCTTTCATAAACACGTGATCAGATGTACCGGCATCAGTTTTTGCTGCCAGGTTGTATTCACGACGTTTCTGGAAAATCAGCGGCTTTAACGGGCGGCTGGTATCGAGCAGGAACCAAGGCGAACCGGCACCGGCCTGCATGTTGCTGACTGACACTTCCTGACCTTCAAGACCTACCGGGTGGTCGGTATCAAAGAAGAACTGGCCGTCAAAACAGTTGCTGGTAAAGCCGGCGGCTAACAACGCATACACCAGTTCATCCGGGTGTGATGCGGCGGCATAGCCCATGTCCGAAAACTTAGGCATTAACACGCCGTAGGTGTCATCTTCGATGTACTCGCGTTGAATACCTTCAGTGGCTTCAAACTTTTTGTTTTTAATCGAGTAATCAAACACTTTGGCTTTGTTGACCTGGCGGTCGCCAATCCATTCACGCAGACGGCTGAACTCACCCAGCCAGGCATAGTTTTCCTGCGATGTGGTCGAGTTAACCAATGTGGCAATACGGCTCCAGGAAGGCGTGTAGGAATTACGGCCCTGGTTAAATGCGGTACTGACCGCGGTATAAAGTGCTGATAAAGCAGCTGCTGAAATCTTCATGTTGTTTTCCTAAAACCGGTTAAAACTGGTGCCTGGCGTTAAACGCCAAGCACTACCCACACGCCGTCTTCGTCAACCTGAGTAATTTTCCCTGCAGCTGGACGGCCACCGGTGTTTACCTTGGACAGAGAACGGGCATTGACGAAATAAGCGGTCGTGCCGACTTCAGCGCGGGTGATGTCGCCGGAATTCACAAACTTGTGCTCACCAACAATCACTTCCACAAATGCAGCACCGTCAGCGCCAGCCGTGTTATCCACTTCAAAAGTGCTGACACCACCTGATAAGCCGGCGACCATCGCGATGGGAGTCGCAAGGCCGGCCACCAGCAAGATGGCGGTATTAGCCGTTAACTTGGTCGCAGCCTTCACTGGGTAGCGACGCTTTAAACCTTCACGGGTTGCTAAGCTCACGCGGTCATTCCTTCTTTGGTTTTCCGGAAATCTTCAGGGCTGATACCACAGGCTTTACACACAGCCAGATCTTCGGCGCTCAGCTCCGTTTTTTCGGAATCAGATTGTTGGGTTTGGGAGGTTTGGGTTGACTTCAGCGCAGCCAGAACCGGCCGGGCTGCAATCAATGACTTGAGCGCAGCAAAGCCGTGCTGAGTCGCGAACTGCTGCAGATAGTCTTTTTCAGCGGCCAGCACCTTGCCGTCCTGATGACCTTTCTCAATCAGCTGATTGATATCACCGGTTTCAGCGTTTTGACGCAGTGCAGCCACTTCACCGAGTAAAGCGTTGTAAGTGCTCACCGGTACGTATTGCTGCAGGTCGACATTGCCAGGATTGGCTTTGAGTGCTGCGACTTGTTCATTGAGGCTGTCGGATTGGTCTGCTTTGGCCTTTAAGGCAGCCAGTGCAGTTTCAGCCAGAGCGACTTGCTCAGCTGTTGGCTCCTGGCCATCAGCCAGAGTGATCCCCAGCTTGGCTAAAAGTTGTTTCCACATGTGGGCGTCTCCGTGGTTAGGTTGGTTGGTTTGAAACTTCCGGGCGGCCAATGCGGCAAGGGACTGCATGCCATCAAGACCAGGGAAATTGGTGATTGCCGCCATGCGGACATCGAGCACGGCGCCAGTGGATTTGTCGTATGGGAAAACGGCGGACAGATAGCGGTATTCTTTTTTGCGGATGAACTCCGCTGCGTTTTCTGTCCAGACAGGTTTGATAAAGAGACCAAGTCCTGGGCGGTACTCAATTTCTTTAAACCAACCGGCAGCCGGGGCCGGCTTGCCGTTTTTCTCTGTTTCCAGAGTCTGATGCTCGTAGTCAATGACAAGGTCATTGGCACGGCTTTGCACACGGGCAATAACCTGAGCGGCGATATCGGCATTCATCAGCCATTTGCGACCAGGCACATCAAAAGGCCGGCCGTCGACAGCAGAGAACTCACCATCTGGTGTCAGCTGTGCCCATTCATCATCAACAGACAAATCAATCACGCTGCTCAATACAGCCATGCCGCCAGTGGTGGCGGTCAGAACAGCAAGGGCGATGGCGGTTTTGGTGGACATATCAGCTCAGGTCAAAAAATTCACTGAGCTGATTTTGCGGGAGAAGGTTTAGATGGTTGGATTAAAGGGTTTTGCTAGTTAGTACTGTGGAATTCGTCTTTATTAATAAATTCGCATAACCCAAGAAGGTCTGGATACATAGTTCTAGAATTTATTCCCAGAATTGAAAGCTGTTGGACAATAAATGCTTTATGTACCGCAGGAATTCTAAACTCATACAGTGTAGTTAGTTCGGTCTGACGCTGGCGCTCAAGAGGTACAAAGCAATTATTCGATTTTGAGAATCTATGTAAAGTGAACCAACCCGATTGAGCTGCAACTCGATTATTGTTGACTTTCGGTTGAAAAGCGACGGTTCTATTAACGCTAAATGGATCCTCAATTTCATCTACAGAAATAGCCATTGTGCTCACCCACAGTGCATACACAAATCCATCATTAGAATCGTTGTCCTTGCAAGCAAACCACAATGCAACTAATGGACTGCTAGTCCAATCCAATAGTCTTGTTTTCAACCCGTGATGTTGTCCAAGAACCATCAAATCAAGTTTTGACATCTGATGGTTTGGCAGAAGCACGCCACCCAAGAGGTTTAACTGCTTTAACTGATTTATTTCTCTTTTTGTCGTATCGGTTGATGGACTATTACGAGCGATACTCGGCAGTAAATTACCTTGAACTGATTGCCCACGGTATATTGTAAAATCTACTAATCGATGCCAACTGATCTCATTAATAAAATCTTGAACAGTCTCAACTAAACGGCTGTTTTTTATATAATATTCAGACATTTACTGCGCTCATCATTCAGGTTTAATCGTAATTAACTCAATGCCCGCAAATTCAATATATTTTTTATTGTTACCTGAACGCCGAAGAG
>JAIXSW010000164.1 GCA_027484495.1 Gammaproteobacteria bacterium | reverse complement strand
GGCTTTGATGAGCCCGATACGCTGCGGCTGGAATTGGTGCCCAATTCCGGCGACGTAGTAACCTTTGCCGTGGAAAATGGCGCGGTCCGCCAGCTGACGTTCAGCGGTATGACCTTTAGCAAACAGCGCTGAGGCACCAACGGCTTCAGGCCTGATCGCAATAAGTCTTTACAGGGGAATTTATTAACATTATTTTAATGAAAACTGCGAGGTAAATGATTGATGGATCTGGCACATCTGGCAAATATCCTGCTGCATATCGGCAGCGGGACTGTGGCAATTCTGATTGGATTTTATCTGCTGATGCGGCCCAAAGGTAGCGCAGAGCACCGGCGCTGGGGCCGCCGTTTCGGCTTTTTTACCGCAGTGGTGGTGATCTCTGCTGCCGCCGGGTTACTGCTGTTTCGTTTCCTGCCGTTGTTTGCCGTTTTAACTGTGCTGGTCGGCTATCAGCTGCTCAGTGGTTGGCGGGTGATTTATACCCAGGCTAAAGGCCCGGCGTTGCTAGACGCTTGCTGGACCGCGCTGACGGCAGCAGGCGCTTTACTGCTGACCCCCATTCTGCTGGCGCACCATCAGGGCGATCCGGTCGTGTTGTGGTCCACGCTCGGCGCGCTGTGCTGCATTTTGTTATACGACAGCCTGCGCTGGCTGTATCCGGCTTCGTGGCATGCCCGATTGTGGCGTTACGAGCATCTGTACAAAATGATTGCTTCGATCTTTGCCATGCTGTCAGCTTTGGCCGGCAATGTATTGCGCGACTGGCAGCCCTGGTCGCAATTAATGCCGTCGGTGCTCGGCATGCTGCTGATCCTAGGCTTTGGCTGGCAACAGGCGCGTCGCAGCAGTATGGCGAAAGCATGAACAGGCTCGGTAAAAAACCGGATCAAAAGGCATTTTGCTGCGAAACAGCGCTTTGACCGACGCGGCAATTGCCCCTATGATAGCGCCAACATGTTGAACTTATTATCAATCGTCTGTTAAACAGACAGGAAATGTAATGAAAATAGCCCTGATCGTAATCATCGCCGCGGCGGTGCTGTATTACTTCTACAACAACATCAACAACCAGAAAATCGCCACGCAAAACATCGAACAGGGCGAAGTGTTTCTGGCGAAGAATGCCAGCCGCGACGGCGTCAAAACCACAGCATCTGGCCTGCAGTATGAAATTCTGCAACAAGGCAGCGGCACTCAACACCCGACTGAAATCTCTACCGTCAACGTGCATTACCACGGTACGCTGACCGACGGCACAGTGTTTGACTCGTCGGTCGAACGCGGCGAATCGATCAGCTTCCCGCTAAACCGCGTGATCAAAGGCTGGACTGAAGGCGTGCAGTTGATGAAAACCGGCGACAAATTCCGCTTCTTTATCCCGGCCGATTTGGGCTACGGCAGCCGCAGCGCCGGCAAAATCCCACCGGGATCTGTGCTGATTTTTGACGTCGAACTGCTGGCGATTGAATAACGTCGACAGCTGATGCGATTTACAAATGTGGGGCTGGCGCCGGCATCCTGCTGATAACAGCTGTGTTGCCAGCAGCGGCGCGCATGGCCAGATCTGCGGCATGCGCCGCCAGATAATAATCGCGGATCTGTTGCAGCTGACCGCTGCGGTACAACAGCAACCAGGCCGCGTCCAGTCTTCTCAGCAGTTCCGGGCTGACCGAAACACGGCTGAAGCCAAAATAGGCCGGATCGGCATGGACCAATAGTATCGGCCGATAAACGGTTGCATGCCCTTTTACCCGCCAGAACCAGGCGAGCTCTTCTTCAAGTACCGCCTGTACCCGCCCCGACTCCAGTAACGCCAGTTTGTCCTGATTTGACACCATCGGATAAAAACGCCGTTGCAGCACCGGATCGTCGCGCAGCTGTTGTAACTGCGGACCAAAATAACCGCCGTTGAGCACGGCAATTAACAAACTGGCCGGCCATTGCGGCAGATCGGCCAGCTGACGCAGCGGTGGTACTTTGGCCGGATCTGCGATTAGCCACATCCGCTCCTGATGGTGCGGACCAATAAAAGCGATGTCTTTGGCACGGGTCTGGTTATAGGTCAGCTGGCTGACCACATCAATCTCGCCCTGTTGCAGCAGTTTTAACGCGCGCGCCCAGGGCGAACGGACAAAACGGACGCTGCAGCCAACTTGCGCCGCCAGCAGCCGGATCATCTGTACATTTAAGCCTTCAGGTTGTTGTGAGGCCAGCACGATATGCGGCGGAAATGAGGTGTCTAAGGCAAAACGCAGTTCGCAAGCTTTGGTGCGGCCAGACGCACACAGCAGCATGGTTGCCGTCAGTACAGACAAAACCGCTATTTTACTGCCTGTCACCATGCAGGAGACCTTCTATGTGCCCATTTGCAGCGGCAACACTTAAGCAGCACGCTCGGGACGGTGGCGAGTAGCCGAAGTGCGGCATGATTCAGTACCGCCTGATGTCACAGGTCAGCGGGGTCCCGGTCACCACATACACCGCTTGTTGGCTATTGGCTGCATAACGCATGGCGGGGCCAGTTTTGCTGACACCGGCCACCACTGACACGACCGGACAGACCTCATCCCCCGGCTCCAG
>JAIXSW010000332.1 GCA_027484495.1 Gammaproteobacteria bacterium | reverse complement strand
TTGCGCTGCAGCGCGGTTTGACCATTGTCGTCACAGGTAATAGAACCGAGTTGCCATTGCGTTAACAACACATGAAGCGCAGCAAGGTTGCTATGGTCATCATCGACACACAGAATTTGCAGTCCGGCACTGATGGCAACAGCCGGTGTCGCTGTACTTTCAGTATTACTGGTTAATGCCGCAGGTAAATGACTGGCTAGCAATGGGACTGCGACCCGAAAACAACTACCGTGACCAGGCACAGAATGCACCTGCAGCGGATGCCCAAGACTTCGGGCCATGCGCTGCATCACACCGAGGCCAAGACCGACCCCTTGCTGACCGCGCGCGGTCGCCTGCACACGGAAAAAGTCGACAAAAATCTGTTGTTGGTCCATCTCCGATAATCCGGGCCCAGTATCCCAAATCTCGATCCAGACTTGCTCTCCCCGGCGGCGACAGCCCATCAACACTTTGCCGCTTTGGGTATACTTGATCGCATTGCTCAGTATGTTCTGAATGATCCGCCGTAAATAAGTCGGATGACTGCTGACCTGAAAATGGCCAGGCCGGACATGCAACTGTAACTGCTTCTGCTGCGCCAGTAACTGACTTTCATCAGCCAGCTGCAGCAGCATCGCACGTAAATCCACCGGTCCGACCGGAAACTCCAGTTTGCCTTCGTCCAGCCGGGCAATATCCAGCAACGTCGCCATCAGCTCTTCCGTGGCCTTTAATGAATTATCCAGCTGCCCCAGCATTTGCCGGCCTTTGTCATTCAACGTCTGGTCAATCAACGCGGCTGAAAACAATCGCGCGGCGTTCAGAGGTTGTAAAATGTCATGACTGGCCAGTGCCAGGAAACGCGTTTTTTTTTTTTTTTTTGCTTCAGCTTGCGCTTTGGCCTGCAGTAGCTGCAACTCGGTGGTGCGCCGCAGGTCAACCTCCGCCAGCAAGTCCGCATTCATTTGGCTGATTTGCGCCGTACGCTCTGACACCCGCAGTTCCAGATGTTCCTTGGCAGCCGCCAGCGCTTGCACCGCTTTGACATGCTCAGTGATATCGGTAAAGCTGGTGACAAAACCGCCGCCGGGAATTGGATTGCCGCGAATTTCAATGACGGAGCCGTCCGGTCGTACCCGCTGAAACACGTGGGCGGTGCCGTTTTGCAGGTGACTGATCCGCTTAGCAACATGTTCGTCAGCAGCACCTTCGCCACACAAACCACGTTCGGCATTAAAGCGCACAATATCGGCCACGGCACGGCCTACCCGGATCATCCCGGCCGGATATTCAAACATTTCCAGATATTTTTTGTTCCAGGCCACCAATTGCAGATCACGGTCCACCACGCTGACGCCCTGACTGAGGTTTTCCAGCGTCGAGAACAGGATCTTACGCGAAAACTGAATGGCTTCGCGTGTGTCATCAAACATCGTGACGACGTCTTCAAAGGCAAAAGATCGACCTTCCAACACTGCATTGACCATCGCGGCGGCACTGGATGAACCAATCACCCCAGCCAGTTCACGTTCAACATGGCGTACTAACTGTGGTTGTAAAACATCATCCGCGGAGGGCCTGTAGCCATTGCGCTCTGCAAATTCGTCCAGCGCTTCCTGCACCCGGTTGCTACCGACAAAACGCTCCAGCAGCGTCAGCATATCAGCACAGCGCAGCATGGTTCGTTTTAACGATTTGCCATCATCCGGCAGTGGCAGGTTCGGTTTGACAAAAGCCACCGCTTGCAGCCGGTCATTTAAATCGGCTTTGTGTAACACTGATACCACAACATAAGCCAACGTATTCAACCCGAGCGACCAATACACGCCGTGGCTGAGTGGATCCAGCTGCACGCCAAATAAAGCGGTGGGTCTGAGCCATTGCAGACCAAAAGCGCCCTGCTGTAGCAATGGCTCTGCCAGCACACCTGCATTGACCAATTGCGGCAGCATCAGGCAATAAAACCACAACACAAATCCGACCGACACCCCGGCATACACGCCCCAGGCATGACCCCGCCGCCAGTACAAACCGCCAAGCACTGCCGGCGCCAGCTGAATGATCAGCGCAAATGCCAAAAGGCCGGTTTCTGCCAGCTCGTAGCTGCGGGCAAACCAGCGATAGTAGCCCCAGGATAACGCCATCACGACCAGAATCATCAAACGGCGTACGCGCAGAATTAACCTGCTATAGTCGCCGGTATGTGGCTGCATCTGCCGACGTCTTAAAATGGCAGGCATCACGACGTCATTACTGATCATCGTGCCAAGTGCCAGCGTTGCAATCACAATCATCGAGGTTGCAGCCGAAAATCCGCCGATAAACACAAATGCACTGAGGACATCCCAGCCCTGGCTGGCCGGGATTAACAATACAAAACTGTCGGCATGATTCAGCTGGGTCGGAAATAAATCCACCCCGGCCATGGCGATGGGCACGACCACCAACGTCACTAACACCAGATACAGCACAAACCAGCGCCTGGCCTGATGCAAATGGCTCGCCGCCGTATTTTCGACAAAAGTGACATGAAACTGCCGCGGTAATAAAAATACCGCACAGACAGCCAGTAAGGTTTTAGTGAAAAAACTCAGCACACTAAAAGCTTCAGCTGATTGCTGGCTGGCGCTGTGTTGCTGGAACTGTTGTAACAACAATGTGGGGGCCGGGATCAGCCAGTACAGCACGGCACCAGCCAACAACAACAGTGCCGCCAGTTTAATCACGGATTCAAAGGCGATGGCCGCCATCACACCACGATTTTGCTCAGTCAGGT
>JAIXSW010000274.1 GCA_027484495.1 Gammaproteobacteria bacterium | reverse complement strand
CTTGCCGGCGGACTGCCGGATTTTGCATACCGGCTCGCTGGCGTTAGAACCCCAGGATGCCGCGAAATTATTGCCGGTGTTGCAGGCAGCGGAACAACGCGGCATTCGTCTCAGTGTTGATATCAATGTGCGTTTGCAGTTTGTCACCGATGTGGCAGCTTATCGCACGCACATTGAACAAGTGCTGCAGCTGGCTGACTATATCAAGGCCAGCGATGAAGATCTGGCAGCGCTCTACCCTATGCTGGATCTGCAAAATGCGGTCGACAAAGTCCGTACACTGGCACCCGCCGCTTTGCTGGCCCTGACCTGTGGTGCCGAAGGCGCGACGCTATACCTCGGGACTCAGGCCATTACTCAGGCAGTAATACAGCCAGCCATTTTCATCGACACCGTCGGTGCCGGCGATACCTTTTTTGCCAATCTGCTGGTGCAGCTGCTGCAGCTGCACCAGGCCGGATCTGCGCTGAGTACGCTGGATCTGCAGCAATGCCGCGGTGCGCTGCAGCGGGCCTGCCTGGCCGCCAGCCTGAATATTGCCAGAGCCGGGTGTGAACCACCGGATAAACTCAGTCTGGATCAGGCTCTGGCTCAGCTGTAAGCCGGGGACTTGGTCGGCCACAAACTCTTTGTTATGCTGCGGTTAATACAGCATGATTGGATTTGGGGTCGATGAAAAAGTTATTGATTTATATTGCGAACCGGCTGTGGCTGATTCTCGGTTTGTATGCCGTCAGCCTGATTTTGGGTGCTGTCAGCTTTGCTGTTCTTGAACAAAAATCGCTGGCCGACGGCCTGTGGTGGGCCACTGTCACGTCGCTGACGATTGGCTATGGCGACCTGACGCCAGTCACCCCTGCCGGCCGCATCGTTGGGATTTTATTTGGCCACTTCTGGATTTTTATTGTGATCCCGATGATTGTCGCCAACATCATCATGCATCTGGTCGAAGACAAACATCTGTTCACTGACGAAGAACAACGCGAGCTGATGCAACGGTTAAAACGGATTGAAACCAGGCTGACTCAGCAGGAACAGGACAATATCCGTTCCTGAAGTCAGCCTGTTGCTGCGTCTGTCAGCGTTTAGCGATCTGTTGCTGATAAGGCGCCAGCCACTGCGCAGATTGCACGTGGACAGACTCCAGCTGATGCCACTGTGCCAGACAAGCCTGTGCATTGATCTGCAGCAGCAAATAACCGCGGTGTGCCAGTTCGCACCACTGCAATTCATCAATCAGCTGCGGCAGAACGGACGACAGTTCTGCCGCCTGCGCTTTATTCAGTTGCAGGTATTGCTCGATGCCTGGCGAAGAAACAGACGCGGTCGCCAGCTCCGTCGCGACATAATCGCCATTGCTGGTTTTCAGTTCACTGTGCCAGGCATTATGCGTATCACCGGCTAAGACAAGCACTTGCCGGCCTGTGGCCCGCAGCATCTGGTACAGCCGTTCACGCTCAACCGGGAACCCATCCCAGGCATCGAGGTTATAAGGCAAAGCACCTGCCAGCCGTTGTTGCTCCGTTTTGCTTAAACTGCCTGCAGGCCGTTGTTTCAGAGCCGCCAGTTCGCGCAACTGCGCCGCCAGCGCCGGGCCAGGTTTGGCCAGCGCAGCCAGCGCTGCCCCCGGTAATTCCATCCGCGCCATCAACACCTGCTGCGCCAAGACCTGCCAATGACAGCTGGATTGCTGTAATCCTTGCGCCAGCCAATCAAATTGTGCGCTGCCAAGCAAGGTGCGGGCAGGATCCTGCACCGCTTTGACCATGGCCGCGACATCCAGTTGGCCATCACGCTGAAACTGCGGGAAATCCAGCCACTGGCTGCGGGCACAGACCCGGGTATCCAGCAGATAGAACTGGACTAAATCACCATAAGCCAGACTACGGTACAGCGGTTCGCCGCTATGGACCCGCGGCCGGATCGGCAGCCATTCGTAGTACGCCTGTAATGCGGCCAGTTTGCGTGCCTGGAAATCGCCTTCGGTGGCGCTGTGGTTTTCGGCGCCGTCAGTCCAGGTGTCATTGGCAATTTCATGGTCATCCCAGACCAGTAAAAACGGATGGCGGCCGTGCAGTTGCTGCAGCGCCTGATCCGCGCGATAACAAGCGTAGCGACGACGATAGTCGTTTAAATTCAACAGTTCACACCGATTGTCCGGCGCATATAAACGGCCAAATTCCGCAGCCCGTTCCGTGGCATAGCCATCAGCGGCATATTCGTACAGGTAGTCACCGAGGTGGATCACCGCGTCCAGGTCCTGGCGTTCTGCCAGCTGCTGATACACATGAAAATAACCGGCCGGGTAATTACTGCAGCTGACGACAGCAAAACGGGCTTCGGCTAATGAACCCTGCGGCAGGGTGCGGGTGCGTCCGACCGGCGAACTGACAGTGCCGGCGCGGAAACGATAATAATATGCGGTGCCGGCAACCAGACCGGCGGCGTCGACTTTGCAGCAATAATCCTGCTCTGCACGCGCAATACAATCTGCGGCCACCACTAACTGGCTGAAGGCGGCATCAGTGGCGACCTCTAGCCGAAGCGTCACGGAGGCCAGTGGCCCTGCCGGGGTGACACGGGTCCACAACACCACACGGTCATGCAACGGATCACCGCTTGCCACGCCATGGTCAAAGCTCAGCGGAAATACAGGTTCAGCGCTGGCAGCATTCGTTGCCCCAATACTGACGCAACCGCTGACCGTACTAAAACCTCCGGCCGCCGCCAACATGGCAGATACCCGTAAAAAATCGCGACGACTCCACTGCTTCATAACAAACTCCTGATTGTTTTCCCAAGGGCGTGTTGACGTTTGGTGATTAAGTTTTGTTCGTTTCGGCCACCGCGTGGTGGTGGCGCTTTGGGCGCGAAACGAGGCGCGTGGCATAGTCATTCTATGTGAGCAACGAGTGAAGCTACCGCGTCCTGCTCTCGCCCCTGACCTGCATCCATGCAGGCCACAAAGCCCAAAGCGCCACCAAACGAACCCGCAGGGCAGCGTTTGGCAGCTCTTTCTGCGGCGTTAGTGCTCGTTTGTGTAGAATGACACACTGGGTACCACGTACGGCTCTCGCACTGCCTTGCATAAGCCGGCCACCGCGTGGTGCCAAACTGCTGCAAAAACAAACACTAAACGTCAACACGCCCTAGAGTTTGCAAGCGACAGATGACGGCCAGATGACGGTTGAAATAATGATGGCAGGCCATAAATCTTTCACAGAAATGTCAGAATTTTGCCGCATAACATTGCCAGAATGCGCTCGGCTTCTTCCTGTGGCCCGCCTGAAAAGGCTGAGTTTGTTGTGTATCCTTGTCCTTGGTCCCTGCAGAATTCTTGGGATCCATCCAGGCAGCGTCAGTTGATGCTGCCTTTTTTATTTGCCATCTGCTGCCATGGTCAGCGCGGCCAGAGCCTGCCCGTTTCGGATGCGAGTTCCGGACACGCACTAAAGTTGTGCTGCCACGCGGGACTGATTCGGGGAGTGATGGATTCAGGGAGTGCCTGTCTGCGGGAAAAACGTCTGCCAGGGTGCCGGATGCCCCAAGCCATAGCCTTGACCATAATGCACACCGATACTGCGTAGCAGTACGCAAGTGGCCTCATCGGGCACGAATTCGGCAATGGTCTGAATTTGCATACTACGGGCAATATCAGCCATGGCCCGCACCATCACCGCATCGGTGGCATTTTGCGTCATCGCTTTGACAAATGAACCATCAATTTTCAGATAATCCACTGGTAAGTGCTTCAGATAAGCAAAGGACGACATGCCAACGCCAAAATCGTCCAACGCGAACTTGCAGCCAATTTGCCGCAGGCTGTCGATAAAACGATTGGCAGCCGCCATGTTGGTGATCGCCGCCGTTTCGGTGATCTCAAAACAAATCTTCGCCGCCGGAATGGCAAACAGCTGTAACTGCTGCTGAATAAACGGCAGTAAGTCCGGGTCGCTCAGCGACGGGCCTGACAAGTTGATGGCGATTTTATCCAGCAAAGGCAACTGCGCCGGTGTCGCCGCCAGTTGTTGTAACACCCGGCGGATCACCCAACGATCGATCAGGCCCATCAACCCCTGCTGCTCCGCCAGCGGGATAAACAAAGCCGGACTGACCATAGCGCCATCGGTATCACGTAGCCTCAGCAGCGCTTCGAGGTGCAGCCCCTGCGGTGGCACCGACAGCGACACTATCGGTTGGGCATATAATTCAAAGCGATGCTCGTCCAGCGCGGTATGCAACAACGACAATAACTGCCGCTGTTGCTGCAAATGGTTCAGTTCAGGCCCATCCGCGTCGACGATAAAATAACGATTGCGGCCCTGATTTTTTGCCAGATAACAGCCGCTGTCAGCGGCTTTTAACAAGTCGGTCAGACTGCCCTGTTCGCCGCCAAGCGCGACCACGCCAATGCTGGCGCCGATGGTGAAAATCTGTTGTTCCCAGCTGAACCGGAACGCTGCAATACGACTGAGCAGTTGTTGCAAGTGCGTACTGACGGCTGAGATGTTGCGCCCGGCCAGCACCAGACAAAATTCATCGCCGCCGACGCGGGCCAGAATATCGGCGTGGTGCAAATCAATACTGAGCAAACTGGCGACATTGCGCAGCAACTCATCACCGGCCAGATGACCGCAGCTGTCATTGATGTGTTTAAACTGGTCCATGTCGATATAGCACAATGCGCCGCCCTGCGCAGTGGTCAGCAATGCGGCCAGCCGTTGTTCAAACGCATAACGGTTTAACAGGCCGGTTAACTGATCATGCTCTGCCTGATAGCGGATCTGTTGTTGCAGCGCATGCTCGCGGCTGACGTCGCGAAATGTCAGCGCCAGGCCCTGTGCCGATTTCACCACCTGCAAGCGCAGCCAGCTGGCATGAATGAGACCAGACGGCTGTGGCAACACCGCTTCAAACGGTTCGCCGGACTGATCGACGTCAACACAGCGGCGGAAAAACCAGTTGGCACTCAGTTCTTTACACAGCTGCGCCAAGGACTGACCGGCCAAAAGCAGTGATGGATCACACAACTCTGCCGCGACTTTATTACTATGTTGCAGCAGAAAATCCGGCCCGTCCGGCCCCTGACAACGTGCCAGCAGCAAAATTGCATCGAGTGACGCATCAGCGGCGGACTGATACAGTTGCTGGAAACGCCGTACCTGCGCATCTTTGGCGAACTGGCGGTACAACAATAAACCGATACACAAGGCGACCAAACTGCCAATACCGCTCAGCCACCAGCTGGTCTGCCAGATATCAGATTGGCTTTGCACACTGAAATGCCAGCGTCTGCCGGCAAAATCCAGCGGCTGGATGACGACAGGCGCACTGCCTGACAAAGTACCGGATTGATGCAGCACTGCGTCACCGTCCTGCATCAGGAAACTAAGTCCGCCTGCGTCCAGTTCACTGGTATACACGCCCAAAATAGTGTTGATATCGAAAAACGCCGCGACATAACCATGCGGTTTGCCTTGCATGCTGATAGCGCGCATCACAATCAGGCTATGCGGCCGATCGGGCGGGTACAATACGGCAGTGGTCGCGCCGGACGGCACTCCCAGCAGTGTTGGTAAATGTTGTCGCAGCAACTGTTTGCGGTTTTGTGGATCAATCGACCACAACACATGGCCCTGGCGGTCCAATAACGCCAGATCGCGTAAGCCCGGCAGCATTTTTGCCAACGTCACCGCCCGGACATTAAACCAATCAATTTCATTGGCACTGGCCACCGGCCAGTGTCCAACCAAATCATCCAGCGCACGTACCCGATCTGCCGCCATAATTTCCAATGCATTACTGACTTGCTGCGCGACAGTACGGGCTTTGATTTCACTGGTTTTCTGATTACTGATGCCCAGATAAAACGCGACAGCCAGAATACCCAGCGTGATAACAACAGTAGCGATACTGGCGACAAGAGCAGGACGACGTTGCATAGGCTTCTCCGGTAAACCGGGGCAGTCTATGTCGTCAATATGACAAAAATAAGTCGATAGTGCCGGGGTTAAACCCCGGCCCAGTGGCTGGCCTGCAGTTGCGCCCGCCCTTGTTGCTTGGCTTTGTATAACAATTGGTCAGCCTGCTGCAGCAACTGCCGTGGCTGATGCTGTTCCTGCGGTACCGTACTGGACAGGCCGGCGCTCAGCGTGATGATGCCACCGGGAGTTAACGGATGAGGGATCGCCAGCTGAGTAATTTTTTGTAACATATTTTGCGCCAGATACTGCGCGCCGCTCAGATCAGTACGCGGTAATAACACCGCAAACTCTTCACCACCAAACCGCGCCAGTAAGTCGTATGGCCGACCTAAAGCTTGTTGCATCGTGCTGGCAACCTGGCGCAGGCATTCATCGCCAGCCAGATGACCAAATTCATCGTTATATTGTTTGAAATAATCGATATCCAGCATCAGCAACGACAGCGGTTCCTGGGCGCGGCAACAAGTGCGCCAGTCCAGTTCCAGTTGCTGGTCAAAACGCCGGCGGTTGGCGATCCCGGTCAGGCCATCAACCTGCGAGATCCGCCGCAGTAAGTCTGCTTGTTGCTTCAGTTGCAGCTGCGTTTTCACCCGGGCTTTGGTAATAATCGGATTTACCGGCTTATGGATAAAATCCACTGCACCGAGCTCAAACCCATGAACTTCGTCCGCTTCATCAAAATGTGACGTGATAAAAATCACCGGAATATCCGCCAGTTCCGGATCGGCTTTTAAGCGTCGGCACACTTCATAACCATCCATGCGCGGCATCACCACATCAAGCAGGATCAGATCCGGATGCAGCTCATAACATTTCTCCAGTGCCTGTTCACCATTCAGTGCGATGAACACATCAAATTCATAACGGAACATTTCGTACATCACGCGGATATTCAGCTGATGGTCGTCCACTAATAACAAACGGGGCTGACCGCCCGCTGCAGCATACCATTGGGTGTAATGAGACATCAGTGAACCTTCCTTGTTGGTAATTGCGGCGCCTGTTGTGGCAATGTCAGTTGCTCTAACATATGCAGGGCTGCCGTGAAGTTAAGTTGTTCAACCTGCACAGACAACTCAGCAAAAGCGGGATCCATCGCCGCCAGCCTGGCTGCTAAATCCAGTGCAGTTAAATGTTGTTGGGTCAGTGCCAGTTGCAATTGCGCCACCAATTCAGCCAACGCCGGCTGTTCTGATTGCAAAGATTCTGGCAGGTTCCCAGACTGCTGCAAGGCCGCAGCGACCCGCGCTTTCAGCTGCGGCTCAATTTCAGCAGTGAACTGTTGCAGACTTTGTGTCACCAACGCCGCAATCTCCGTCAGATCCGGCGACAGCCCTTGCCGTAACGCCTGACCAGCAGCGCGCAGTACCGCCGCCAATTGCACTGCGCCCAAAGTCGCCGCGACGCCCTGTAAAGTATGCAGAACGGCCTGACGGCCGTCATTGTGCGCCGACGCCTCGTAAAGCTGACGTTGTTGCTGCCATTCCTGCGGCAACTGAGCCCAGGCTTGCTGCAACAAGCCGGCATTTTGACCAAAGCGCTGCAGCATCTGCGCCAGTGGTTGCAGCAGGGCATCTGGTGTCTGCGCCTCAGCCGTTGATACCGGCTGCGGTGCGGCCAGCGCCAACACGTGCCGCTGCTGACACAGCGCCAGCAATTGCGGACATAAGGTTTTCAAATCAATCGGCTTGGCGATATGTGCGTTCATGCCGGCAGCCTGACAAGCTACCTGATCATCGGCAGTGGCATTGGCGGTCATTGCTACTATCGGCAACTGCGCTGCATCAAAGCGCTGACGGATCTGCCGGGTAGCCGCTAACCCATCCATCCCCGGCATTTGTAAATCCATCAGCACCAAATCAAAAGGCTGCTGCTGCACCAGTGCCACCGCCATAAAACCATCCATCGCGAGTGTGACGCGCGCACCAGCCGACAACAGCAGTTGCTCGGCAACCTGACGGTTCAGGGCATTGTCTTCGACGACCAGCAGTGACAAGCCCTGCAGCGGCTTTAATGTTGCTTCGGCCGGCGACGTCAGCCGATGCTGTCCCGGCTGCAACACCTTTTGCAAACGCTGTTGTAATTGCTGCGGAGTAATAGGTTTGATCAGCACATCGAGCACAGGTTGATCACTCTGATGAGCCAGCTGCTGCAACACTTCGCTCTCAAATGCGGTGACCATCATCAGTAATGGCGGTGTGTCTTCGCTGCTTTGCTGCAAAATACTGCGCGCCGTTTGCAGGCCATCCATACCCGGCATGCGCCAGTCCAGCAATACCAGCTGGTAGGGCGAGTCCGTCTGCTGTGCCTGCCGGACTGCCTGTAATGCCGTCTCACCATCGCTGACGGCCGTTGCCTGACAGCCCAGCTGCTGCAAACTGGCGACCAGACTCTGACGCACCATTGGTTGGTCATCGACCACCAGCACGCGCAGGGCCGCCAGCGCAGATGGCTGCAACATCGGCTGGGCATCCAACACCGGCAAGTCGAGGTCAAAACTGAAACAACTCCCCTGACCAGGTTCACTCTGCAGCTTCAGCTCTGCCGACATCAGTGCCAGCAAGCGCTGACAAATCACCAGACCCAACCCGGTACCACCAAAACGCCGGCTGATCGAAGCCTCTGCCTGGCTAAAGGCGCTGAACAAACGTTGTTGCTGTGCGCTGGAGATGCCGATGCCACTGTCTTCGATGCTAAAACCAAGCCTGACCCGGTCTGAGCTGCTGTCCAGTCGCCGCACACGCAGCTGCACATAGCCTTGCTGGGTAAACTTCAGTGCATTGCCCCCCAGATTGACCAGCACCTGTTGCAGCCGTAACCGATCGGCCAGCACTACTGCCGGCAGGTCCGGCGCCAGGTCGAGTAAGAGTTCTACATGTGGATTCTGATGCGTCGCGCCCAGCAACACCGCTACGTCATGGAAAAACGCCGCCAGTGGTAACGGCGCCAGATCCAGCTCAAGCCGGCCAGCATCAATTTTGGAAAAATCGAGAATATTGTTCAGCAGGCTCAACAGCGCCGTAGCCGCTATTTGTGTTTTACTGGCATAGTCGGCCTGTAAATCGCTGAGCGCGGTTTGCTGCAACAACTGCAGCATGCCGAGCACTGCATTGAGCGGTGTGCGGATCTCGTGGCTCATGTTCGCAAGGAACTGTGTTTTCGCCTGATTGGCGGCATCGGCCTGTTCCTTGGCCTGGCGCAATTCCATTTCCAGCTCGCGCTGCGCGGTAATATCCAGATTGATTCCGGTCATCCGCCACGGGCTGCCGTCCGCTTTACGCTCTACGGTGGCGCCGCCCTGAATGTACCTGACGCCGTGATCCGGCGTCACAATACGAAACACCGGGTCATACTGCAGGACACCGTCCAGCGCCTGTTGCAGGCGCGCTTCGGTCGCGGCCAGGTCATCCGGATGCACCCGCTCCCGCCAGTGCCGATAGTTCAGGCTGCCCTGCGCTAACTGCGGATCCTGCTGATAAATGTCAAACATCCGGCCATTCCACCACAACTCATTGTTATCCGGATGCCAGGTCCAGACACCCAGCCGGGCCACATCCGCCGCGATGCTGAGCTGATCGCGTAACATGGTCAAATCCAACTCTGATTGCAGTTGCTCGCTGAAATCCAGCGCGATCAGCAAAAAGCCCAGCAATTCACAGCTGGTATCGCGGATCGCCGTCAGCGTCAGCAATACCGGGACAGAGCCGCCATCCTGCCCAATCAGCGCACTGCGCCAGGTTTCCGGAGTTCCGGTGCGAGCCAGATGTGCCAACATATCGGCCTGTGTTTCGCCACTGAGCCCTAACTCGCGCGCGCGCAGCGCCAAATCAGCCGGGCTGAGCAATGCGGTTAACTGCGAGCGGCCGGCCACATCGGCGGCTTCAAAACCTAACATCAGTTCGGCGCCGCGGTTAAACAACTGCACCTGACCTTGGCGATCCAGACTGATGATAGCCACTTCCGAAGCGGCACTTAACACGGTGTCGATCAGCTGATGTAACTCAGCGCGATGCGCTTCGGCCTGTTTGCGCGCCGTGATATCACTGGACAAAGCAATATATCGTTCGGTCAGCCCTGCCGCATTGCGTAGCGGCATGATCACCGTATCGTACCAGCGCAGCTCACCACTCTGATGCCGGTTACAGATCTCACCACGCCAGGCCTGTTGTTGACCGATTTGCTGCCAGACCGTCTGCCAGAACAGCGGTGGATGAACCCCGGCATTGACGAGCTGATGCGTCTGTCCGATCAGTTGCTGGCGGCTATAACCGAGACTTTGGCAAAACACCGGATTGACGTCGAGGATCCGGCCGGATGGATCGGTTTCCACATACAAAAACTGCGCATTGATCGTTTCAAGCAGCGTTTTATGCTGACGCAGCGCCTGATCCAGCTGACGCCGGCTGGCAACCAGTTCGCCGATATCCCTTATCGTTTTTGCTGCTGCGATGATGCGGCCTTTCTCATCAAACACCGGCGACACATTGACCAGCACGTCCAGCAGGGCTCCGGACTTATGCCTGCGCTGGGTGACAAATTGCTTCACACTGTCGCCGTTTCTCAGCTGTTGCAGGATCTGCAGCTCCTGATAACCCAGCTCAGGCGGAATGATCAATGCCGTCAGAGGCTGCCCGACCGCTTCATCCGCAGACCAGCCAAACATTTGCTCAGCGCCCTGATTCCAGCTGGTCACTAAACCCTGCAGATCTTTACCGATAATGGCATCATTCGAACTGCGCACAATCGCCGCCAGCCTGCTGCGCTGATCATTAAACTGCTGACGCGACAGATAAATCCGCATCCCCATGCTGGCACTGAGGGTCAACAGTAAGGTCAGCAGCAAGCCGAGCAACACGTGTAGCCGGGGTGACGGCAAACCGAGGCTTTGCACATAGGTCGGGTCTGAGCGCAATGTCCATTGCCACTTGCGGCCAAACACCGAAGATTGCAGCACCACTTCAGCGGTCATCACTTGCGAAGATACCAGCTCTGGCACTGACTGAAAAAATACCGTCTGATCGCCGGTGATGTCTGCCATCTGCAGATGGATCCCGCGGTTTTGCGGTAAGAGGTCCTGTAACATTTCGCCGGAAATGAGCGGCGCATAACTCCAGCCCTGCAGCATCAGCTGACGCTGCGCCACTGAGTCCGGCGTCACCCATCCGCGATACACTGGTAATAACATCAAAAACGCTTGCAGCGGCCTGCCGCTGGCCTGTACCAGCGTGACAGGTCCGGTCAGCCGCGGCTCACCACTTTGCATCGCATCCATCGCTGCAGCATACCGGCGGGGCTCGGAGCTGATATCCAGTCCGACTGCGGCGCGATTGCGCGCCAGCGGTTCAATGTACTGAATGATGAAATGTTCATGCGGATGGGCGGCAAGTTCGGTCAACTTAAAATCGGCTGAACCGGTCTGGCGCGCCTGTGCTAAAAAGGCTGGCAGTTCAGCAGGCGCGACCCGGTGGATATAGCCAAAACCATGAGCTCCCGGGAATTCGACCGGCAGATCACGGGTTTTGCTATAGCGGGCAAAGCTCTGTTGATTGAGCGCCGGGCCAGCGGTCAGCACATGCCCACGCACACCGCGCAAACCGTATTGGTAGCGCCACAGCCTGTCTTCGCTTTGCTGAACCACCTGCCGGGCAACTTCGGTCAGTGCCGTCAGCGTGCGTTGTTGGTTTTGCTGTTCCAGCCAGCCGGCGTACAGCAGGCTGAGCACCAAGCCACTGCAACATAAGATGCTGGCCAACCAGAATGGCCAGCCGCTGATACTCCGGGGGCTGCCTTCCCGGCCTGAAACCCTGTGAAACTGCAACATGTGGCTGGTTATCCCCGCTGATCCCTGAGCGGCTGTCATCACTGACCCCGGACTTTTTAAGCTAGCAGAGCCACAGTGGATGTCCACTTTTCGGCTACAAACAAACGGAAAAAGCTGGTATTGCCGGGCCGAAAACCTTACATTCAATCAAGCGCATGTTGCAGATAACTTCTGTTAATCTGCAGCGAACTAACAATAAAAATTGATAAAAAAACATTCCGGGAACTTCTGATGCTAAAAAAGATAATCTGGACTGCGGCGACAGGGCTGCTGTTACTAGTGGTGGTTCTGGTAGTACGAACTCTGAGTTTCACCCCGCTGGCGACGACGCCGGTGACCCCGGTAACGCTGAACGTTGATGTGGCAAACGTCAGCCAGCATTTGTCGGAGGCGATCCGCTTTCAAACCATTTCCTATGACAATAGTGCCAAACGCGATGTGGCAAAATTCCGTCAATTTATTCAGTGGGTACAGCAAACTTACCCGCTGCTGCAACAACAGCTGGAGCTGACACCGGTCAATGAACTGACGTTGTTGTACCGCTGGAAAGGCCAGGACAGCAATAAAGCGGCCGTGCTGTTATCGGCTCATTACGATGTAGTGCCGGTCACGCCGGGCACCGAAAAACTGTGGCAACAAGCGCCTTTTTCCGGCGCCATCGCTGACGGATTTGTCTGGGGACGTGGTGCGATGGACGACAAAGGCGCCGCCATCTCTATGCTCGAAGCGATCACCTTGTTACTGCAACAAGGATTTCAGCCGCCACATGATGTCTATCTGGCGCTGACGCACGATGAAGAGATCGGCAGCAGCGAAGGTGCGGCGGCAGTCAGTGCCTTGCTGCAGCAACGTCAGGTTAATCTGGCCTGGTCGCTGGACGAAGGTTCATTTGTGTTGCGTCAGATGGTGCCGGGTGTCGCCGCCGATGTGGCCAGTATTAATGTGGCCGAAAAAGGTTTTTTGAATCTGCAGTTAACGGTACAAAGTCCCGGTGGTCACAGCTCGATGCCACCGGCGCAAACTGCCGTCAGTATTCTGGCTCTCGCGCTGACCCGACTGACCGATCAACCGGTTGCAGGGGGCATTGACGGCCTCACCGCCGACTTTTATGACCAGCTGGGGCCGCATATGGCCTGGTTACAACGCATGCTGCTGGCCAACCGCTGGCTGTTTGGCCCGCTGCTGGAACATGAGCTGAGCAAAATACCGACCGCCAATGCCATGTTAAGGACAACCACAGCGCCGACGATGCTCACCGGCAGTATCAAAGCCAATGTGCTGCCGCAACAAGCCAGCGCTATTGTCAATTTCCGCCTGCATCCGCGCGACAGCATTGATGCCGTGCTGGCACATGCCAGCAAGGTGATTGCAGATCCGCGGGTAGAACTCAGTGTGGTGCAGGGCATGGCCGCATCCAGAGTGTCCGATCAACAGGCTGTCGGTTTTGCCAGGATCAGTGAAGCGGCGCGGCGCGCTTACGCCGCGCCGGCCGGAACTGCGGCAACTGATTTGATTGTGGTATCAGGCCTGACCATCGGCGGTACCGACAGCCGGATGTATGAAGCCGTCGCCAAAGACAGTTACCGTTTTAACCCGATGTTGCTGACCTCGGCCGAACTCGGCGGTTTTCATGGCAATAATGAACGCATCAGCCAGGACAATCTGCACAAAGCAGTACTGTTTTACCACACGCTGCTAGGCAGTCTTTAAGCGTCATTTCGCTTCATTGATCTTCATTGCACAGCAAGCCCGAGCAGGGCTTGCTGCCATTTTAGGTCCGGCGTTGTACCGGACCGGCATCTGCTTCAATTTGTTGTTGTAACGGTTTGGCAAAACCGGCCATAAACGCCCATTCCGCCACAATAAACAACGGTCCAATCAGCAGGCCCATCAGATCATCGACAAACGCCGGCTTTTTGCCCTCAAAATAATGACCAATAAACTGTAAAACCCAACCGATGGCAAACACGGCCACCGACGCCCATAACCATTGTGCTCCCGCCCATTGCACCAGTTGCTGCGACAGCGCATAACACAAGCCACTGAACCCCAGCATCAGCACACCGAATTTCAGATCCAGCACCAGGTAATACAGGTTACTCAGCACAAATAACACTAAGGCGGCACTGATTGCCGTGCCGAATACAGGAAATGCCAACATGCCAAACACACTGATCACAATCAACGGGATGCCGGCAAAGTGCGTCTGAATATTCCGCGGGTCGCGATGGTAGCGCGCATATAAACTGAGTTGTTCTGTCAGGGTCCGCATTGTTTTTCCTTATTTTTATTGATGAGGGTATTGTTGAGACAGCCAATGTACGATCGGTTCTGGCTGGATTCTGTCAGGTACCCGACAATTTGTAATTTGGCAGTTATAGCAGATCAGGACACCAAAGTGCCGTGTTGTGCCAGCTGCAGCAATGCCGGCCGGTTCAGCACTTCGATGGTGCCGTAACGGGTTTGCAGTAGTCCAGCCTGCGCCAGTTGACGCAGCAGCTGGTTGGTGGTCTGGCGCGATAGCGATAGCAACTGGCCTAGCTGCTCCTGCTGCAGCGGGATCTGCAGCTGCTGATCCTGGCTGAGCTGACAGAGTCGCCGCGCCAGCCGTTGCTGTGCCGGTAACAGCGCCCGATCTTCCAGCTCGACGAATAACAGCCGAAGTTTTACAGTTAACAACTGGCCAAAACGCTGCCACCACAGCGGGTCTTGTTGTACCAGCTGTTGCAATGCCGCTTTGGAGAATTGCAGCAGCTGACTGTCGGTCAGTGCCTGCACGTCATGGGTACGTGGCATTTGATCAAACCAGGCGATTTCTCCCAGCCATTGCCCCGGCGTTAGCAGTGTCAGCAATGCTTGCTGGCCAGATGGGTGTAAGCCGGAGATCAGCAACTGGCCCTGCAACACCACATAAATGCCGCAGAATGGCGCGCCACGGGAAAAGAGCGCTTGGCCTGCGCTGAGCACGCGACGCCGACCTTGTTGCAATAGTTGCTGCTGCTGAGCGTCAGAAAAACCGCCAAACCAGGCATCGGTTTGTAACATGTCGCGTTCAGCAGGGTTCAGCACTGACAAATCCAGTTCAGCCTCCAACAGGCTTGGCAGGCGCTGCCGGCCAATAGGCCCGAAGACCACGATCCGTCAACACCGCATCCAGCGCTGCGTCCGGCGTTGCAGCAGTTTGACGTTGGCGGGCCAGATACAGGCACAGCGCCAGTGGTCGGTCAGCACAAGTGGCCAGTGCCTGCTGCTGTAACAGCAGATCGGCCAGTCCGGGAGCAAAGCCCCACAACGTCAACATGAATGCCCCCGCCTGAGCCGGATCAACGGCACTGATGTCGCCGGTCGCGCCTTGCAACAACGCCTGGCCAAGTTGATGAAACAGTGCGGCGACGACGATTTGTTCCAGCGCCGCGTTATCGAGACCAAGCCACTGCCCCACTTGTCGACAGCTGCTGGCCAATCGTAGCGAAGCCAATTCACTATCGGTGGTGCGACTATCACCGGCCAACGCCGGCGCCACACTGAGCGCCAGTAATAAGCCGTATAGCAAACTGAGACCAAGCCGGCTGATCGCCATCTGCACCGATGCCGTGTCGTGGTTAAATCCCATGTAAGCCGAGTTTGCCAGCTGCAACAACCGCGCACTGAGCACCAGATCCTGCTCAATCACAGCCGCCAGCCGGTCGATCCGTACATCCGGATCCAGCAATAACTGCTGCAGTTGTTGGATCACTGGCGGGATCACCGGTAAATGCGTGCAAGCCAGCAGTTGCTGATGACAGGCGGGCGGCAGTTTGAGCGCTGCCAGGGCCTGCGCGATCTGCATCAGTTGCTGCAGTGCCTGTGGTTGCAGCGGTTGTGGATAAAACAAATGAAAATCAGCGATATACGGCAGCAGTTGTTCATCCTGACAATCGGGCACTGTCAGCACCCGGATACTGTGACTGCCGAGCACAGCAAGTTCGGCGACGGCTTGCTGTTGTAGCTGATCGACGATCAGCAAGGTCGGGCTTGGCTGGGATTGCAGCGCCTGTGCCGTATCGAATCGAGACAAAGTCCAGCCGGCAAGTAGTTGCGGCGGATTATCTTCCGCCACGCTGGGCTTATCATCGTTCGGCCACGGTTCGCAAATCCAATAAATCTGACCTGACACGCTCACCTCCGTCTGTGCTGCTGAAGCGCGCTGACTACAGGCGCTTGGTTACAGGCAGCAATGTTGTCGTTGCAACAGATTGATGCAAACCTTCACGGCACCACAACATCCAGCGCTTCCTGCAGGGTTCAACTGCCCCTTCGGACGAGCGTCGCGCTGAACTGGAGAGCACCTTTACTCCAAGTGTATCGCTTTTTCACATAACCGGATCAACAACACCGGTTTGGTTTTATTGCAGCCTTCTCGCCTGTTCAATCACCTGCAGATAAGTCAGACCATGGGTTTGCTGGCCAATAAACTGGTAATTCACATGCTGCATAGCACTGTCGCTGTGCAATAACGCCGACGGCTGCTGCTGGCCGGATTGTACCTGAATTTTCACCAGCGCCAACAAGAATTCAGCTTGTTGTGATTGCGGCATACTGCGCACAATGCGCTGCACACTTTGCTCTGTGCTGGCTGCGTTGCTGCCATCAATGGTCAGACTGCGATAAGTCTGCGGTGCGCTGCAGGCCTGTACGGCCAGTAAAATCAACACAAGCGCAGTGCTTTTTAACGCGTGGCCAGCCCTGGTTAAATTCCGTCTTTTTAATGGGTGTTTTCGCATTCCTTCGACCTCAGGCAGATTAATGTTAATAAGGTGTACTTTTCAGCACTTTCTGTTGTAACAAAAATTCTGGCTGGCGGAAAGTCAGAGTGTGTTGAATTTTTCCGCGCGATCTGTAATGCAGCCATGGCGAGTACAGGAGGCGTCTGCTGCCGGCTGACACTATGGTCGCAATTCCAGTCTTGATCTGTCGATCACGCTGGAACCTCTGGCAGTTGCATCGGTCAGACAGCGCTACAGGTGGTGTGAAGATCCGGGAAATCTGTTGTTGCAGAACAAGTTAAACTCATTTTTTGCATTAGTGCTGTGCTCTTTACTGGGGCATCTGGCGCTGGCGGCTCTGGTGCTGCAGCAGCAGTTTGTTTACCAGCCGCCGCAGACGCTGCCTGCACCGTTGCAAGTATTTGCACTAAGCCGCGATCAACAGGTCACGCCGCCAGTTGCACCAGATAACCAGCCTGCGGCAGAACCTGCTATCAAGCCGCCAGCTCCACCACTGGCGCCGGCGCCGCAAACAAGGCCGGTACAGCGGCTGACCACAACCAAGCCAGTCGCACCAGCAGCCGCCAGCTCCGCCACAATCAGTCCCGCCAAAAGCAGCCCGGCAGCAGCTCCAACCTCAGCCGCGCCAGCCGAGCGGCCACTTGATCTTTCTGCCGTATTCAGCAGCGTGCAGCAACAGGCGGCGCGCCGGGAGTTGTCTGCCGCAGAACTGGCGGCGCTATCAGCCCCCAGAACTGAGACAATCACACCATCTCACGCAGTTCGCCGACCAACATTAAAACCAGGTAGCGGCCCCGCCAGCGATGTGTTGGAAACGCTGGCCGACGGCTCGCAGCTGGTGCGTGTGGGGAAACAATGTGTGTTGGCAGCACCCGGCGCCGATCTGCGCAAAGATATTCACAGCATGAAACTGGTCGGTTGCGGCGCCGGCGGTAATAGCGAACAGGATAAAATCGATGCACACTTTGAGCAGGTAATGTCAGGTATAGGCCAGCACCGCTGAGCGATAAATTGTCGCCTGCTTATCCCTTTACCGGTGATTGCAAGTCCCGGCACGACGACATTGTTGGCATTGTCTTCAATGGTGAAACTGTGAGAAAGCGTGATGATCGGTCTGTTGCTGAAATACCTGTTGTTGCTGTCTGCCGTGCTGAGCAGCCTGCCCCTGTCTGCGTTGCCTGCCGGCTCCCGGCTCTTGCCATTGCCGGATGGCGCCTTACATGTCCGGTTGCTGCAACCGGATACATTCAGAGACCAACACGTCGATACCGCCATTGTGTTCATCGCCGGGCCTAATCAGAACTTTCATGCCGACAGTGCCTGGTTTGCCCTGCTACAACCGTTGCTGGCGCGGAAGTACCGCACTTATGCCGTCGATCGGCAAAGCAGCGGTTTCAGCTCGGACACGCTTCGCCCGTCCTATCGCAAATTCGCCACCGATTTGGCCAGAATATTGCCACAGCTGCAGGCCAAAAAATTTTTGCTGGTCAGCTTTGCCAGCAGCAGTATCACCGCCCGCTTACTGGCTGATGATCCAGCCATTGCGCCGCGGCTGGCAGGTCTGGTGCTGATTGACCCGGACGTGCCGACCGCCACAGCGCAGGCACTGTATAACGGTTATCCGGCGGACTGGTATCGCGCCAATCTCGCAGCGCTGTTACCTGAACTGGCCAAAGGTGTCTGGAATGAGCGCACGGCGCAAAAACTCAGCACCGAGCTGGCCCATCTGCGGCAGATTGTACCGGTACAGCTGCAACCACAAACTGACTGGGGTTATGTACAACAGGTTTTTGCGACACGTCAGTCCGTGCCACGCCAGCAGGCCCGTGCCATCGAAATTGCTGAATATCAGACCGATTTGGCGTTGTACAACCAAAGCCCCTGGTTACACAGCCCGGTACCAGTATCAGTGGTGGATGGTGATTTTGAAGCGCTGCTGATCGCCGCAGCGACTGACGATAAAGCCTTGCTGCAACGCTGGCGCCAAGAGGGACTGGACTGGGGGAAAACTCTGGCCGGCAATAGTGGCGGCCATTATCTGGCACTGGCAGACACTGAACATTTGTTGATGTTCAGTGCCGGCCCAGCGCTGGCCGATGTCATTAACCTGCTGATGGCTGCCGCGACCGCAACAAAAACAGCGTCCCGCTAATGCCCTAGCTCTGGCGGTTACAGCACACGCGGTTGCAGATCAGGACATCGCATTTCAGGCTGCCAGCCGGGCGCCCAGAATCGCCGCGCCACGTTCACCGCTGGCGGCGCCATATTCGGCCCGGCGCACTGGCGGTACCGTCACGCCACTGAATAAATGCCGGCCAATCGCGCCAGGCAAGGCCTGGAATATTTCATCAATGTCGGACAAGCCGCCACCAATCACCAGCACGTCCGGATCATACGCCAGCACTTGGGCTGCCAAGGCAGCGCCAAGGGCGTCGAGATAACAGGCAAAACAATGTTGTGCCACCGGTTCGGCACGGCGCAGCGCCTGCAGCCAGTCGTAAGTGGTGTTGTCTTGCTGGCTGAAATGGCTGTACAGCCGCGCAAGGCCAGTACCGGAAATATAGGTCTCGGCACAACCCTCCAGACCGCAACCACAGCGATACAGCGGCAGTTGATATTGCATCAGCACACGCGCAGCAATGGACTGATGCCCGAGCTCACCGGCCAGCTGATGGCGGCCCTGATAAATCTG
>JAIXSW010000089.1 GCA_027484495.1 Gammaproteobacteria bacterium | reverse complement strand
CGGTGATCACGCAAGACTTGCTGGAAACCGGCGGGCAGGGCGGCCGGGTCATTGCCTGCAGTTCTTATACCGAATTGTTGTCCCGCCTGACGCAACCGCATTTAGTTATCTTGTCCGTCCCGGCCGGAAAACCGGTCGATGATGTCTGTTGTAAGCTGATCGACGCCGGCATCGCCGCCGATGATATCGTGGTGGATACCGGCAACAGTCTGTGGACTGATACGGTGCGCCGCGAAAAGCATTACGAAGGTAAATTCATTTTCTTTTCGACAGCTGTTTCAGGCGGCGAAGTAGGAGCCCGTTTTGGTCCTAGTTTAATGCCAAGCGGCGACCCATACGCCTGGACACGGATTGAACCGGTCTGGCGTGCCATCGCAGCGAAAGTCGACCCTGCTACCGGCCGTGCGATTGAGCGTTATGAGCCGGGCAATCCGGTGAAAGAAGGGGACGCCTGTGCCACTTACATCGGCCCGTCAGGCTCTGGTCACTATGTCAAAATGGTCCATAACGGCATCGAATACGCGGATATGCAGCTGATCTGTGAAGTTTACCAGGTCATGCGCGACGCGCTCGGCATGTCGGCACTGCAGGTCGCAGAAGTATTTAAAAGCTGGAATCAGGGCATTCTGAACAGTTATCTGATGGAGATCAGTGCTGAAGTGCTGGCGACTAAAGATTCGGAAACAGGTTTGCCACTGGTGGACGTGATCCTGGATAAAGCCGGCCAGAAAGGCACAGGTTTATGGACGGCGGTCAGCAGCCTCGAATTGGGCTGTGCTTCTCCGACTATTGCCGAGGCGGTCTATGCCCGTTCGATTTCGACCAATAAAGAACAACGTGTTGCGGCGTCAACGATACTGGCGGGCTCCAGCCACGATAAACCACTCGAATCACAGCGCGAAGCGCTGATCAAACAGCTGCATGACGCGCTGTACTGCGCCAAAATCTGTGTTTATGCGCAGGGTTTTGATCTGATGAAAACGGCAGGGGCCGAGCACGGCTGGCAGCTGAACTTCGCAGAGATCGCCAAAATCTGGCGGGCAGGTTGTATTATCCGCGCGGTATTCCTGCAATCAATCACCGATGCCTACGAACGCAATGACGAACTGGCAAACTTGCTGGTTGACCCGTTTTTTGCCAAACAAATTTCGCTGAATCAGATGAACTGGCGCCGTGCTGTGGCCGAAGCGACGATGGTCGGTGTGCCAGTACCGGCATTAAGTTCTGCACTGAGCTATTACGACTCTTACCGCACTGCAGTGTTGCCAGCCAATCTGTTACAAGGCCAACGTGATTATTTTGGCGCCCACACTTTTGAACGCACCGATAAAGCCAAGGGCAAGTTTTTTCATGTTGACTGGAGCTTGCCTGGCCGCCCAATGGTCAAAGTCAAATAAACCCAAACGGAGCAGCAAGATGAAACTCAGTGCAGCACAATGGCGTGAACGGCTCAGTGATGAAGAATATCGGGTCACTCGACAAAAAGGCACTGAGTATCCTTTCAGCGGCACCTTGTTGTATAACGAAGCGACTGGCATCTACTGCTGTGTTTGTTGCCATCAGCCGTTATTTAGCTCTGACACGAAGTTTGACGCCGGTTGTGGCTGGCCGTCATTTTCTGCGGCACTGCCAGGTCAGGTCAGATACGCCGATGATTTCACGCACGGCATGCAAAGGACGGAAATTCTTTGTATGCATTGTGACGCACATCTGGGGCATGTGTTTGACGACGGGCCGGCGCCAACAGGGCAGCGTTATTGTGTGAATTCAGTATCTCTGGTTTTTGACCGCAAGTAGCGATGGTCATTTCGTTACGGCAGCAAGCAAGAAAAAACGGGCTTCATGCCCGTTTTTTCTTGCTTGCTGCAGCACTGTGTAACAGCGCGGACAATATTGACTTCATTAGTTATTGAAAGGCTGGCGGCTTAAACTGACCTAGTTCCAGACCGGCCACAGTCTCGTCGGCCAGTGTTTCAATTTTGCTTTTGTCCAGCGCATTGTCTTTGGCCGATTTGACGATCATATCAAATTCAATCCGCTCAACGCCGGCCGCTTGCGCGACTAAAGCCCAATGATAGGACTCCGGTAGTTTGTTTTGTTTGAAATACAACGTGGTCAGGCTGGTGTAGATATCTGTGTCTACCACTTCGCCGGCTTTGTATAACTTCAGCGCATCCAGCATCGTCGAAATCGCCAGATTTTTATCTTTTTCGATGTAATAACGGGCCAAGGCAAATTTTAAATCCGGCGTATTGAGCTGTCCGGCTTTGGCGACCTGCTCGAATTTCTCCAGATGGGGCCGGCTCTGATGCCGCGACCAGTGGTAATACAGCAGCCCCGGATAATCAGAGGTGACCGTTTCATCGGTCAGACGTTTGATTTCGTTTAATGACACCATGTAGCTGTCGACACGGGCAGTGGTTTTTTCTTTCAGCTTAACGTGTTCAATACCTTTGGCCAGCTCCATACATTTGGAGTACTTTTCAAAATCGAGCAGCAGGCGATATTTGTTGGCGTCTGATGGTAACTTTTGCTCGCCAAAACGGGCCAGAATCGTTTCCGAGCGTTCCACCCGGCAGTGGCCATCTTCGACCAAATCTGCGCATAAACCGGGTTTTTCCTGGCAAACCTGCGTGATATTGAGTTCTTTTTCCCCACAGGCGCTCAGTAACACAAATAACGGTAACGATGACAAAAGTCTCTGCATAATCCCTCCGATCTCGATACAACCAGCATACGCAAAAGCTTTGAAAAAATCATTTGTAATTGTTGTTGTAGGGTTACGAATTCAATTACAATATGGCGCCCGCTGTGGCACCTGTCCCCTAACATTCGTTAACTATGAAGTAAAAGGCACAACAGCATGACCTTATCTCACGAAGAACAGTATCAACGCAGCTGGCAGGAACGCCAGGAGGACGCCGAAAATACGCAGCCGATCATTGGTCGCCTGTATCGCAATAAAGGGATTGAGTTGGTGGTGTATGGCAAGCCGCTGGTGAATGCCACCACGATTGACATCATCAAAGCCCACAAAACGGTAGAGCGCT
>JAIXSW010000022.1 GCA_027484495.1 Gammaproteobacteria bacterium | reverse complement strand
CATTGCAGCGAAAAGCTACGATTCGCGCCGCGGTTTGATAACAACAGATCGCTGAAAGTGTCATGCAGATGGACCCGCACCAGCGTCGGTTTATCAGCTTCAATCTGACCTTTCACCAACGCAAAATGTAATTGATTGTCGATAGTGTCGCGGAACGTTACCAGGTCAAATTCACCGGCCGCCGTTGGTAAATGACAACGGGCCACCTGCTCAATGGTGGTTTCATTTAGGTTCCGGTATTCAATTAAATCGGCAATTGTGCCAATTTTGATGCCATGCTTGGCAGAGAATTTTTCTAAATCAGGCCGGCGTGACATAGTGCCGTCTTCATTGAGGATTTCGACAATCATTGCGGCCGGTTCCAGCCCCGCTAACCGGGCCAGATCGCATCCGGCTTCTGTGTGACCGGCACGAACCAATACGCCACCATCTTGTGCCATCAACGGGAATATATGACCTGGCTGCACGATGTCCGCAGGTTTCGCATCACGCGCAACAGCGGCTTTCACCGTACGCGCGCGGTCCGCCGCTGAAATACCGGTCGTGACGCCTTCTGCCGCTTCAATCGACACAGTAAAAGCGGTCGAAAATGGTGATTTGTTTTTATCGACCATCAATTGCAGGTCCAATTGCTTGCAACGCTGACGCGTCAATGTCAGGCAAATCAGGCCACGACCATATGTCGCCATGAAATTGACTGCATCTGGCGTCACATACTCGGCCGCCATCACCAGATCACCTTCGTTCTCACGGTCCTCGTCATCCATCAGAATGACCATTTTGCCGTTGCGGATATCGTCAATAATCTCGGCTGGGGTATTTAATTGCATCTCAAATCCTCGGGTACAGGGTTTCGCATCACCAATAAAGGCCATACTCAGAGAAAACCGCTTTGTTGTAATAAATTCATCGTGACATGAGATGCAGGCGCAGCAGCCTGTTTCCCTTGTAGTAATCGTTCGATATATCGCGCCAGTAAGTCCACTTCTAAATGTACTTTACTACCGGCTTGCAATGCCTGAATCGTTGTTTCGCGGGCGGTATGCGGCACTATGGTCAGACGAAACCCGTTCGTCGTTAATTCATTGACCGTCAGGCTGATGCCATCAATAGTGACTGAGCCCTTCTCCGCAATATAACGACTGAGTTCTTCCGGAGACTGCAGATAAATCTGCCAGCTCTGTCCGGTTTTTTCGACTTTACTGACGATAGCAATACCGTCGACATGACCGCTGACCAAATGACCGCCTAACCGGGTGGTCGGTAACAAAGCTTTTTCCAGATTAATACGCTGACCAGTCTGGTAACTGCCGAATAAGGTACGACTCAAGGTTTCGCCTGAGACATCGGCGGTAAAACTGTGTGCGGCAAGCGAGGTCACCGTCAGACAGACACCGTTACTGGCGATACTGTCGCCTAATTTCACGTCAGAAAAATCCAGCGTGTCACTGTGGATGGTTAGCTGTGCATCCTGACCGCTGCGCTTGATCGCAGCAATATGGCCAGTTGCTTCAATAATGCCAGTAAACATGGTAAATCCTCACAACTCTGGTGTGGTGCCTGTTTTCAGTAAAGCGGTCAGGCGCAGGTCCGCCCCAACCTGCCGTACATCCTGCCACTGCCAGCGTGGCGCCTGTGACAGTTGACGCAGTCCGCCGGCTTTAAGCAGTGGCATGGCATCGGCTCCGAGCAAAAGTGGCGCCTGATATAACACCAATTCATCAATCAATTGTTGCTGCCAAAACGAAGTGGCAAGCGTGCTGCCCGCTTCAACCCAAAGCAAATTGACCTGCCGGCGCCCTAACAGGGTAAGCAATTCTTTCAGGTCGAGCTGACCCACATCATCAAGCCCGAGCCGCAGTCGCGTCACCTGACTGGATACATTCGGCGGTACAACTGCCAGCTCAGGCCATTCATCCTGAGGGCCGGCGTGACATAACAGAATATCGCCGCCCTGCTGAAACAGCGGCTCATCACCGGTCAGGCGGCAACGTCTGTCCAGAATCACCCGAAGTGGCTGACGGAGAGCGCCGTTTTCTAAACAAGTGACCGCGGCAGAGCGCACGTTCAGTATTGCTTTGTCTGCTTTTACTGTTTCTGCGGTAGATAATATGGCACAGCTTTGCGCACGCAATAATTGTACGTCTTCCCGGGCAGCGGCACCGGTCAACCATTGACTTTGACCATTGGAAAGCGCGACTTTGCCATCAGTACTACAGGCGAGTTTCAACCGGACATAAGGCAATTGACTGCGCATTTTGTGCAAAAACCCAGGATTGAGAGCTTCAGCATCCGATGCTAATAACCCAACATCAACCTGGATCCCAGCGGCTCTGAGCCTCTCAACGCCGGTCCCAGCCACACTTGGATTTGGGTCCTGCATCGCCACGACCACCCGCCTGAGTCCTGCCGCAATTAACGCATCAGCGCAAGGTGGTGTACGGCCAAAATGACTGCATGGCTCCAATGTGACATAAGCCGTTGCGCCGGCAGCAGCGGTACCAGCCTGGCGTAAGGCAAAAACCTCAGCATGAGGGCCACCGGCCTGGCGATGATAGCCTTCACCAATAATCTGGTTGTCTTTGACAATCACGCAACCCACATTTGGATTAGGTGGCGTGGTGTAGCGCCCTAAAGCAGCCAACTCGATTGCTTGCTGCATAAATTGATGATCGGACGTCGAAAAGTCTGTAGTCATGCTCATGACCGATCGTCTCCGAGTCGGGCAATTTCTTCACCGAATTCACGGATATCTTTAAAGGAACGATAAACTGAGGCAAACCGGACGTACGCGACTTTATCCAGCAATAGCAGTTGCTCCATGATGAGATGACCAATCATTTCGCTTTGTACCTCGCGCTCGCCGGTCGCGCGCAACTGTGACTCCACTTTCGTGATCAGCGACTCGACATCTTCGGTTGGCACCGGGCGTTTTTCCAGTGATCGTTGTAAACCGCTGCGCAGTTTGTCTTCATTATAGGGCTCACGCGAACCATCGCGCTTGATGATGCGCGGCATCACCAGTTCAGCGGCTTCAAAAGTAGTAAAACGTTCATGACAGGCGGTACATTCACGCCGCCGTCTGACCTGATAACCATCGGCAACCAAACGCGAATCGATGACTTTGGTGTCGTCCGCCCGGCAAAAAGGACAAAACACAGGACTTCTCCTGAAAAAACAATGGCCGCGAAAGGCGGCCATCATATCACTTCAGCCTGACAACTGTCAGGCACCGGCACGGTAAACTTAAGCGTAAACCGGGAAACCAGCACATAAGGTTGAAACCTGTGCCCGTACTTTTTCAATCACTGCGGCATCACCACGGCTATCCAGAACGTCACAAATCAAATTGGCAACTGTCTGAGCTTCCGCTTCTTTGAAACCACGGCGTGTGATCGCAGGGGTACCGATACGCAGACCTGAAGTCACAAATGGCGAACGCGGGTCATTTGGTACAGAGTTTTTGTTCACTGTGATGTGCGACTGACCTAACCAGGCATCAGCTTCTTTGCCGGTGATTTCTTTGTCGATCAAATCCATCAGGAATAAATGGTTTTGTGTACCGCCAGAAACGATTTTGTAGCCACGAGCTTTCATTGCATCACACATAGCTACCGCGTTTTTCAACACTTGCTGTTGGTAAGTTTTGAATTCAGGCTGTAGTGCTTCCAGGAATGCAACTGCCTTG
>JAIXSW010000336.1 GCA_027484495.1 Gammaproteobacteria bacterium | reverse complement strand
TGACTTCTTTTTTGTCTCCGGCCAGATTTACACCAACAGCAAAGCTGGTGCTGCATACAAAAGTTCAGCACAAGGCCTGATCACGCTTGCGACTTACGGCATCGGCATGCTGATTGGCTTTAGTGTTGCTGGGCAAGTGACACAGGCTTACACCACAACTGCCGGCGCTGACTGGACACAAATCTGGTTATTCCCGGCCGGTTTTGCCGCCGTGGTGCTGGTGCTGTTTGCGCTGATTTTCAAAAACGAAACGCTGGCGGTTACTTCGGAAAAACAAGGAGAGCGCCATGTCTGAATTGCATCCTCCGCAGACGGCCACGATGGATCTGACACGCCGCAGCATGTTAAAGCAACTGGCTGCTGGCAGTATGGCGCTTGGCGTCGCCGGCCCGTCTCTGTTGCTGAGCGGCTGCGCCGCGAGTGCCAGCACTGCCGAAGCAAATACAGCCGCAGCAAACGCGGACACACCAAACGCGGCCACAGCAGAGCAGGGCTCGCTCAAAGGCCGGGTCCGTCATTCGGTCGCCAGCTGGACTTATGCGCATCTGTCGATCGAAGAGCTGTGTCAGCTGGTCAAATCCTTAGGTTTTAGTGCGATTGATTTGGTCGGGCCAAAAGACTGGCCGACGTTAAAAAAATACGGCATTGACTGTTCGATGTGTAACGGCGCTGAGATCAATCTGGTCGATGGCTGGTGCAATCCACAGTTTCATCCAGAGCTTATCAAGCGCTATCGCGCCCATATCGATTTAGTTGCTGACGCCGGCTACACCAATCTGATTTGTTTCTCCGGCAATGCGCGGGGCATGGACCGGGAAACTGCGCTCACTCATGCGGTGGCCGGTTTGTCGCAAATTCTGCCGCAGGCGGAGCAACGTGGCGTGGTGTTGCAGATGGAGCTGTTTAACAGCAAAGTCGACCATCCGGATTATCTGGCAGATAGCTCAGGCTTTGGCATTGAGCTTTGTAAGCGACTGAAATCGAACCACTTTAAGCTGCTGTATGACATCTACCATATGCAAATAATGGAAGGGGATATCATTCGCACAATCCAGGACAACCATCAATATTTTGGCCACTACCACACTGCCGGGGTGCCGGGGCGGCATGAAATTGATGAGACGCAGGAGTTGTATTACCCGGCGATCGCCAAAGCGATAGTGGCGACCGGCTTTAACGGGTATCTGGCGCAGGAATTTATGCCAACGCCAGCGACACCAGAAGGCAAGGCGCAGTCACTGGCGGATGCTATCCGTATTTGTGATGTCTGAACCGGGCGAAGAGCCAACTTAATACGCTGAGACTCAATACAAAAAGAGAGCCTGAAAAGAGCACGCAACAAGATCACACAAACAGAGCGCGCCAACAGCAAATCACAGATAACAAAATCACAGGTAGCAAGAGATGACAACTGCGCAAAACCATTACGACGCCATCGTCGTCGGCTCCGGCATTAGTGGCGGCTGGGCCGCCAAAGAGCTGACCGAAAAAGGCTTAAAAGTGTTGCTGCTTGAGCGCGGCCGTAACATTGAACACATCAAAGATTACACCAACGCGATGAAAGAGGCGTGGGACTACCCGCACCGTGACCGGCCTACGACACAGATGAAGCAGGATTATCCGGTGCTCAAGCGCGATTACCCGCTCAATGAAAGTACCTTCGGCATGTGGGCCAATGAAAAAGACTCGCCATATACCGAGAAAAAGCGTTTTGACTGGTATCGCGGTTATCACATGGGCGGCCGTTCCTTATTATGGGGCCGGCAGAGCTACCGCTTAAACGAGGCTGATTTTGAAGCCAATGCCAAAGAAGGTGTGGCGGTGGACTGGCCAATTCGTTATGCCGATTTAGCCCCTTGGTACGATTATGTCGAGCGTTTTGCCGGCATTTCCGGCAACCGCGATGGTCTGGACGTGTTACCGGACGGGCAATATTTACCGGCATTTGAGCTCAATATCGTCGAAAAAGACGTGGCCGCCCGGATCAAAAAAGCCTTTGGTGGCAGCCGTCACCTGATTTGTGGCCGCACCGCCAATATTACGCAGCCAAAGCCGGAGCAAAACCGCGTCAATTGCCAATACCGCGCGAAATGCTGGCTGGGCTGTCCGTTTGGTGCTTATTTCAGTACGCAGTCGTCGACGCTGCCGGTCGCAATGAAAACCGGCAATTTAACGGTGCGGCCATTTTCGATTGTGACGCAGGTGCTGTACGACAAAGACAAAAAACGCGCGCGTGGCGTCGAAGTGCTCGACAGTGAAACCAATCAAACGGTCGAATTTACCAGCAAAATCATTTTCTTAAATGCATCCGCCTTTAATTCGACCTGGATTTTGATGAATTCAGCCACCGACGTGTGGGCTGGTGGTTTGGGCTCGAGCAGCAATGCGCTCGGCCGCAACGTGATGGACCACCACTTAGGCGTTGGCGCATACGGTGAAGTCGAAGGCTATCTCGACACATATCATTTTGGTCGCCGGCCGACTGGTTTTTACGTGCCGCGCTTTCGCAACTGGGGCGGTGATAAACGCGATTATCTGCGTGGTTTTGGTTATCAGGGCTCGGCGAGCCGAGAGAACTGGCGTCGTGACGTGGCAGAGCTTGGTATTGGCATCGACTTAAAAGCGGCGCTGACCGAGCCCGGACATTGGACCATTGGCATGGGCGGCTTTGGCGAAATGCTGCCGCACCATGACAACCGGATTTACCTCGACCCGAAAGTCAAAGACAAATGGGGTCTGCCAGTGCTGGCGATAGATGTGGAGATGAAAGACAACGAGTTGCGGATGCGCAAAGACATGATGCAGGATGCGGTCGAATTCTTTGAAGCCGCCGGCGTGAAGAACGTGCAGGGCTATAACGGCGA
>JAIXSW010000593.1 GCA_027484495.1 Gammaproteobacteria bacterium | reverse complement strand
TTTATAATATCTCATTTTAATCCAGTACAGAATACCTTCGGGGAGGAAATTCCGTTACGGATTTCACTGATTTTAGAATCAATGATACGACTCATTTCTGCTACAACTTGCTTGGTTATCAGTCCAAATAAGCTGAGTTCAAAATATCCACTGAGAAAGTTCATAATTTTGAACTACCATCAAAAATAATTCATAAAATTGAAAATTATCACAAGCATAAACACAAGCAAAATCGCATATTATTGATTATAAACAATATATTTTTAAATCTAATTTTGGCTTGATATTTGCTCCCATCACTATGCGCACCAGCAGCAACAGGAGAGTAGTGATGTCAAAGCAAACTAATAAATTTACGAGTGGGCTCTATCAAATCGTCGGAATGCCTGAACGGCATCGCGAAGCTCTTTCAGCGAAAAATGCAAATCCAAAGCTTTATTTTCAGGCACTTGCCGTGGTTACTGCCAGCGTAGCTGCAGGTTTTGTGAGTTTCATTTTTTCAAAAGTCGTACTCGGAAATACATTCCTCAATAGCTTCTTCATGGGGCTGGTCATGTGTGCTGTCTTATTTGTAATCAATCGGCAGACAGTTATTGATCGTCGTTTGGAGCCAGAAAATAGTGCTATCCAACTCTGGATTTTACGGGTAGGCACCATTTTCATGGCCGTGGTAGTTAGCCTTGTCTTAGCGTTAGACGCTTACCGCGATGATACCTCGAGGTTACGTGAAGCAGATATCGAGAAGGCCAAGGTTACGCTGATTAACAGTGATGAATTCAAAGATGAGCTAAAGCTTGCCAACGAGCGCGTGCAACGCGCGGCCAAAGCTGTTGCCAGAGCAGCTGAGCTAACGAATTTATTAAGTGCAGCAAACATAGAATTAGCTACAGCCAGGTCTGGCTTAAAGAATGAATTAGAAGGCGCTTTTGACCCGAAAACCGGCCGCAGGAAAATCGCAGATCGTGGCGGTGAAGCTATCCGCTGGGAGGGTGAAATTTTGCGGTTGGAACCGTCCATATCAGCTATGGAAAGTGAATCTAACCAGTTAGCGAACTCATCAAAAAACCTAAAAGATGCCGAGCAAAAGCTAGAAAAACTAAAAGACTCCATAACAGCAAAAGCCACCGCACAGTTCTAAGGCAAAGCAAACGAGTTCAGTTATTTCTTCACCCTATTAGTAGAACAACCTTCCGTTTGGTTACCTGTGGCCTATGGGATGATCGTTAGCATCATCTTTGAGGTTCTGTTGTTAATGGCGTTATCCCGGTCAAGTACACTTGAGTCCGCGATGAAAGATATTCTTGTCTTAGATGAGAGGTTGTTCAAGGCCAAATTGTTAGAAACGGCGATGAACCAAAAAAATAGTTTGAATCAAGGTAAAGCTGCTATTCGCGTTTTACCGCCCCCTGTAAAAGTGGTAGTAGCAACAACAACAGGTCAGTCTACTGACGAATCTGGCGCAAGCAAAGAGTCAAGCGGAGCTGCGGCATGATGATTAACGACTTGTTGTGCCAAGCGCATGCGGACTTTGAAGAACTGCAATCTTTTCATCACAAACTGTTAACCAAAGGCGTTGCTGCTGTCGATTTACCAGAGACTCCGCAACTGCAAGCCATAGCTTTACTGGGTAATCATGGCCGTGACGAGGTCGCGGCTCAGATGCTTGATGTTTGGTCAGACTTACGAAATAAGAGCCTAGTGCCTTATGCAACAGAGATCAGCGAGGTGTCAACACCTGTACTGCGGCTACTGTCTTATGCTCGAAGTGCTCTTTCAGATATACCCACAATTATTGACCGGCTTAATAGCTCAGTAAACCCTGTGCCACCATCAACGCTGTTGCTCAATGTCGCAGATGCTGTTGAGCACTTTTGTTGGGGCCAACGAGTAATTTTGACTTTTAAGTGCCGGGGGGCTGAAGCGCTTCAAATTAGCGGTGACGCCATTTTTGGTTTAGAAACGGCGATATTGCGCTCTAACGAACGTGAAACGCTTGGCGGAGAGGTGGAATTTGATGCCGATGATGGAATTATCCAGTTTACCGTTCTGTCAGTGACCGGGGATGTATTTCGAAAAACAGTTCCAGTCAAAACCTATCAAAATCTAGAGGCCTTTTATGCGGAAAAGTAATTTACGGCTTAGTCAAGTAGCTCTGAATCTGGCAGCAGGAAATTTAGGTGCCGCCGATAGACGAATGGGCATTTGGACGTACGGGTGTAACTTGGCATGTCTTGGATGCACCAGTGCGCACACATGGAAAGAACCCACAGCAGGCAAAGTGCTGTCTGTTCAGACGTTAATCTCCATTGCTAAAAAACACGATGTAAACGGTCTCACAATAAGTGGTGGTGAGCCATCCCTGCAATGGAAACAAATATTGCTTTTAGTGAAAGAATTTAAACGGATGTACCCAGCAAGGGAAGTTGGTCTCTATACCGGCCTTACTACGGATGAATTTAAGTCCCGCTGCCCAGAACTAATGAATTGGCTGGATGTTCTGATTTCAGGTCCTTACATCACAAATCTACCGCCCACGCCGCTGACTGGTTCATCCAATCAAGAAGTTGTTTTAATTACCGATTTAGGCAAAAGGCTGTATCAGGGGTGGCCAGAATGGCCGATGAATCAATTACAGATTGTGGCACAACGATCGAACTATGCACAGCGCCTTACAACTGTTGGTATCCCTGATAACAGGCGTATTTCAAAAGCTCTACAAATGATTGATGTAAACGTCGTCACCAAAAGCTGGGAGTAAGTCATGGTTAATTTTTGTCCGCTATGTAAAAAAGAATACCAATCTAGCGAAGAGTTTTGTCTCAGTGATGGTGAGCGCTTGATCATGCAAAAAACCAGCTCAACGGTCAATGCAACCTCGAGGGATAGTGCAGAAAAAAACTCAGTTTTAGCAAGCGTCATGGCAAAATTTGGACTCAAAAAAGCGCAAATTAGCAGTGATGATTCGGCACGAGTAAAAAGCATTCTGCCGCCATCATTAATTGAGAACGGCTGGACCATTTCTGGCACTGCTTCCAAAAGTTTCAACGCTACGACTTGGCCCGTGACAAATACCCAAGAGCAAGCCTTATTTGTGCGCTTTCTAACGTCACCATTAACGGAACAGTCAATTTACATTGCGTTGAAGGGAAAGCAGCTGTGCGACGCCCTTCCAACACTAGTGGACTGCGGAACCGTTGAACTCAACGATGATATTGAACGTGCGAGCTACGAGTTATTAAATTATCAAAGCAGTGCAGGTAACAACATGTGCTCCCTGTCGCGGTGGTTGCAACTATCTAGTCCTTCAGAGGAAAAAGCACTGTTATTGTTGGCTAGCTTAACGGACATGTTGAAAAAAATTCAGCAAATCGGGCTGTACCCTATGTTTTTGTCACCAACAACGGTAATCAGAAATAATGATACCGCTCAGTTGTCGTTAACAACATGTGGAGCTTTAGCAGCACCAAAATTGGGAACCGATTATCGGCCTGAATTGGAACACAGTAGTATCATCTCTCGAATATTTACCGCACCCGAAATTACTCAACAGTTGGTAACCACAGAAGCAAGCGCCGTTTTCAGTGTCGGTCAACTTCTGGCAGTCGCTCTTTGGGGGCAAGGTCTGGATTTGGCAGCGCTAAGAACCGGGCAGATCGCATTTTCTACCATCAAAAGTAAAAGGCTGTGCAAAGTGCTCCAAGGGGCCCTATGGCCTGACTCACCTGCTGGCCGTTGGAGCATAGATCAACTCGTTAATGCAGTTAATTGCTCAGAAGAAGACCTGCCGAAAGTCCCTGAATGGGGCAAGCTTAGCCCAAATGCAGCAGCGGCGGCATTCCATCTTGCAGGTCAAACCTTTTGGCGGCTCGAAGACTTACTTGAACACGCTGCAATTCCGGATGTTTGGCCGCAAGCGACGGCTGCTATCGATGACATTCTCACGTGGTCTGAGGGAACAAGTTGGGCAAGCCTGGCAAAAGCTCTGCTCAAAGAACGTCAGCAACGAAGTGCTGACTATATCATCGTTCGACTATTGCAAGCTGTGCTCCCAAATCAGCCGACTACTTGGCGGAGCTTGGATTTCAGCGAGGATCAGGCTCGGGATTCTTTAATTTACATTGCTCAACGCAATCTTGCTCTCGATACCACAGCTGCTGAGAAGCAATTGCTTTCGGATTTATTTCATAGCGACCTTCGAGGCGCTTTTTCCAAACCAGTTCAAAATTTTGCGAGGTAGCCACATGTCAACAAATGATATTTTAATCCGAAAAGCAGC
>JAIXSW010000079.1 GCA_027484495.1 Gammaproteobacteria bacterium | reverse complement strand
TGATTGCGGTTGGACCTGATCTCTGTGTCAATCAGATGTATCAGGAAGTCTATGCGCCCGATCGCACGTTAAAAGCGGTGGTTTTTCAGCGGGATTGTGGTGCGACAACCGGGTTCAGTACGCAGGTTTCTGTGTTGCCGGCCGGGGAAACTCTCGGCAATGATGTGGCTGGCAATCTTTATATTGCGAAAGGGCATCCGGCCGACAGCCGGCTATTGTTGCAGTGGTCGTCACCAAGGTCGATCCTGATCCAAGGTCATGTGACGGATGCAATCAAACAAGAAACGATGATGGGGGATGTTGCAGTCAGCTATAGCCAGGCTGTTGATCATTAACCTCAATATGAAAACCGCCAGTTCGGCTGCCGAATGGCACCTAATCTAATTGGCCGAACACCTGTATCAGGCTTGCTTTTGGCTAATGGAATTTTGCAAACGAATGTTGTTTATTCGTTTAGTGGCTAGGCCAAAACAGTCTGAGCATCAGCTGGCAGCGAGTCTGCTCTTTGGGGGACTGTCAGCATAGAACCCGGCCGCTGACTCTATTCAAATAGCGAAGCCACCTCATTGACGTTATTGCGACTGACCGGTATTTCTGTACCGTTGGACAGCACCAATACACCTGCTCTGCCTGCTTTGCGAAATGCGCGTATGGCTGTCTTTTTTACCCAATAAGACCGGTGTGGCTGGAATCCCTCTAGGCCGCTGCAGATCGCTATGGCATCTTTTAAGTTGAACAGAATTAAACTCTGGCCCGCCGTGGTCACCACCATTAAATAGTGCAATTCTGATTTCAGATACAGAATATCCCCCCTTTTGGTTGCAGGCAGCAGGTCGAGCAAGCGTTTTACATCGCTGGTTATGTCACTTTGTCCCTGAGGCAGTTCTGCTTGCACTTCGGTTGGATGCGGGGTTTTGACAACTTTAAATCCAAGGATCCAGGGCGCATTGATGGCCAGCCAGCATAAAACCACCGGCGGCATCACGCCTGCTGCTTCATCGACCAGTGCGCAGAGCACCGCCATACCAGAAGTTGGCACCGGATCATGTCCTAGCCAGAGGTCAAGCAACAACGCTAGTGGCACAAAAAGCAATGCACCGGCGCAGCCGGCAAAAAACAGACGGAGCCATGGGTTTAGCTGGTTAAATATGGTCGCTGAAAGAACCAGCTTAAAGCTCAGAACCATCAACGTCATCGGAACTATGCTTTGAAACAACCACTGCAGCAGGTTGATGAGATAAGGCGCATCCTCGTTGTTTGCCACCAGCGAAAACAAAAATGCCAGTAATACAGCAACTCCGGCGAAGTATTTTGCCGGAGCAATGTCACCGAGCTCAAACGATGGCTGATTCATCACAAGCACTCATATTTATAGAAAGATGCCAATTGGTGTAAAAAGCTGCCAATTCATGCAAAAGATAAAACTAGGCAGCAAAAATTCCCATAATTGAAAGAGTTAACCTCAAACATTAAGGAATACATCCTATGATAATTCGCCGCAATTTTGCAGTTCTGATGGCTGGGATTTTTTTGTCAGCACCAGTAGCCGCTGCGCAAACACCACATTTTTATGTCAAACCTTATGCCGGTATCAGTTATATGAACGATGTTACAGCGCAAACCGGCGCTGCGAACATCGACATTGAATTAGAAAAAGGCATGACCTTAGGAGCCGCCTTCGGCTACCGCTATAACGCAAATATTGCGGCGGAGCTGGCATGGGAGTACCGCAGCAATGGTAGTGAGTCGCAAGTCGGTACAGAGTTTTATCCGGATGGGAATTACGCCTCAAATCTGATTTATCTGAACGGTGTGTATTTCTTTAATCCAATCGGCAAGTTGACACCTTACATCGGTGCCGGCGTAGGCTGGATCCAGGAAATCGATATTGATCTGGAACGCAGCGGCGTTGAAACCTCATTCTCTAACTCTGGAAATCTGTCCTATCAGGGTTTTGTCGGTATTGAGTACAGTTGGTCTGCCGCCTGGTCTTTTCATACCGAATTGCGCCATGCCGGCGCTAAATCCGGCGACCTTCAGGATGAACAAACCAAAGCCATGTTCAGTGACCTGAACTATAAACCCTTCACTTGGCAACTCGGGGCAAAGTATCAATTTTGATTGGATACTGCCTTTCAGTGTTGTGCGCCATGGTCAACCTGAAAGGCTTTTTTCATGCAAGTCGTCATAAGGTCTGCAGATACCACGCTTGCTTTTGGCCGCGGCCTGACATGTAATGACGCCGTTTTGTTGCCATCATCTGAAGGAAAGCGCATGAATCAGGTTGTCAGAGATATTGGATTGTTTGTGGTTGCGCCGCTGGCGATTTTGGGCGGGCTGACGGCCTGGATGTTTGCCGCAACATCACAACCTTGCTCGAACGCTATCACGCAACAACTAGCGTCACCGGACGGACGTTTTAACGCGGTGGTGTTTGTGCGCAGCTGCACCACAGCGCCGGGTTTTAGCAGCAATATCTCCATTCTGGTGAAAGATGGCATTCTGGCCGATGGCCCCGGTAATCTGTTTGCCAGCGATGGTCACCCGGAGCAACTTGGCTTTAGTTTGCAATGGCAAAGCACGGGCAACGACAGCCTGCAGCTGAATGTGACCAGCAAAATCCGGGGCACAGTCTTCCATTCCGACCCGGTCTGGTCGGCCAATCCAAAGATCACGGCGACCTATCAGTTAGGGAATACCAGGACGAATAGCGGGGGCTAAGTTTACCCAGTACTGCAGCCATGATCCTCTACATCGCAGAAAAACCCAGTGTCGGCCGCGCTGTGGCCGATGTGCTGCCAAAACCGCAGCAAAAAGGGGATGGCTTTATCAAGGTCGGCAACGGCGATGTGGTGACCTGGTGTATCGGCCATTTATTAGAACAAGCCGAGCCGGAAGCCTATCATCCAGACTACAAAAAATGGCGCAAAGAGCACCTGCCGATTATTCCACAGGAATGGAAGCAGCAAATCAAACGGGAAACCAGCAAGCAATTTAGCGTCGTTAAAAAGCTGATTAAAGAAGCGAGGCTGCTGGTCAATATGGGCGATCCCGATCGCGTTGGCCAGATTTTGGTTGATGAGGTGATCAACTATAGTGGTGTCAGCAAGGCCAAGCGTGAAATGACAAAGCGCTGTTTAATCAACGATATGAACCCTGCTGCTATTCAAAAAGCACTGAACAATTTACGCAACAACAGCGATTTTATTCCGCTGGCAACTTCAGCTTTAGCCCGGGCGAGGGCGGATTGGTTATACGGCATCAATATGACCCGGCTGTGCACGCTGCTGGGCCAGGATGTTGGTTATCAGGGCGTACTGTCGATTGGCCGGGTGCAAACGCCGGTGCTCGGTTTGGTGGTGCACCGCGATGCCGACATCGAAAATTTTGTCAGCAAACCGTTTTACGAAGTGTTTGTGACGGTGCAAACGCAGCAAAATGAAACATTTAGCGCCAAATGGCAGCCGAGCGATGCCTGTGAACCGTACAGGGACGAAGACGGTCGGGTGCTGGTGCGCAAACTGGCGGAGACGGTGGTGCAAAAGGTCACTGGCCAACCCAGCCTCATCACCGCAGTGGCCAAAGACCAGAAAAAACAGCATGCACCTTTGCCCTATAGTTTGTCGGCGCTGCAAATTGATGCATCAAAACGCTTTAATCTGAATGCTCAGAAAACCCTCGATATTTGCCAGCAACTGTATGAACGACATAAGTTAATCACCTATCCGCGCTCCGATTGCCGTTATTTACCAACCGGCCATTATGCTGAGCGACACGGTGTGACTCAGGCTATTGGCAAGACCTTACCCGCACTGGCAAAGGCTATCAGCGCGGCCGATTTGGCGCTGAAAAGCAAAGCCTGGAATGATGCTGAAATTAGTGCCCACCACGCTATTATCCCGACTGCCACCAGCATGGATGCCGCTAGGCTCAGTCATGACGAGCGACAAATTTATGAATTGATTGCGCGGCAATACCTGATGCAGTTTTATCCGCCGTTTGTCTACGCCGAGCATCAAATTGACGTCGAAATTGCCGGCGGTCAGTTTATTGCCCGGCAAAAAACGCTGCTGGCGCCGGGCTGGAAAGTGCTGCTTGCGCACGAAAAGACAACCGGACCGGATACGGAATTCGCCAAGACGCAATTGCCCAACGTACAGGTTGGCGAGCGGGGCACATGCATCGATGCGCAGCTCGGCGAAAAACAAACCAGCCCACCGAAGTATTTTACCGACGCCACTTTATTAGCGGCCATGACCGGCATCGCCCGTTATGTGACAGATCCTGAAGTGAAAAAAGTACTGCGGGACACCGACGGTCTGGGCACAGAAGCGACGCGGGCCGGCATTATTGAGTTGTTGTTTAAACGCCAGTTCCTGACCAAACAAGGCAAAGACATTCGGGCGACCGAGATTGGCAAACAGCTGATTAACAGCTTACCCGAGCGCATGGTAGTGCCTGATATGACCGCCCATTGGGAGGCGCAATTAGAAGCGATCTGCCAAAAACGCCTGCGCTATAACGACTTTATGCTGCCATTGACCGACGGCCTAAAAACCTTGCTGTTGGAAGTGGATAGCCAAAAGCAAAACTTCAGCGCACTGCATGGGATGGGGCAAAATAAATTTCAGCAACGGACAAGAAAATATCCTGCGAAGAAGAAAGCCAGGTCACAGGCTTAACATCCGCGCATGCCAGCAAGTAAGGTGTTGTCGGACGCGATTAGCCGCGCAGCGGCACCGCGTCCGCTGCGAGTTGGTTCGCCGGCGTTAAAGGTTTTGGTTGATGATTTTTGGGCAATGGGATCTTGCAACTTGGATTGGTAAACAAGGTCACGGGTGTCTGCAGCAGGCTAGTTTCAGAGAACTGCAGTTGGTCACGCACTGCAGTGTTGAGTCTGGCAAAATTGTAGTCATCATACATCGCCATATCGACTCGTTGTCGCAGCACTAAATCTACCGACTGTTGAATCGATTCGGTATAGGTGATGCTCAGTCCCGCTTGGTTAAATTTACTGCTAAAGGGCGAAGAATCCCCGCTTCTTAAAATCGCAATACGTGATCCGCTGAGCTCATCCAATGTTTGCCATTTGAATGGTTTGGCTTGTTGCCTTCGAATGAGGCCAATGACTATGTTTTGTTGGGATAAAATGATTTTGTGGCTAGCCACACCTTCACCGCTGGGATAAAAACTCAGGCACCATTGACCATGCTGTATCATGTGATATGCCCGTTTCGGTGGCACTATGTGTGGTCTAAATTTATCGTTGGGAAAAGCTTGTTGTAGAATGTCGAAGGCTAACCCACCTTCAATCGTTTTGCTGGTGGTAAATGGCGGGTATTCAATTGCTATGACTTCGTAGACTTCAGTGGTCTGCGCAGCGCAAGGCAAGACACTCAGGAGCAACCACAGCCATCTGAACATTGAAAAATACCTCTGGTAACGTCATGTCGATCCGTCAGTAACATCATGCCGATCACTAATCTGAAACGAATGGTGAGTATAGCCAAGCAAACCGCACATTGTTTAAGCGGTTGTCGCGGCTGATCTGAACAATCTGTTTTGCGCTCCGCCGGCCTGAAACCCGCCAAATAGCCTTTTTAACTGTTGGAGTTGGTGTCGACAAGGAGCTCAGTGCGCCGATTAGTCCTGCCTGCCAGAATGCGCTGAGATCACACCTTGGTTTGTCGTGCCCGTGTACTGAGTCGTCATCGCAAGCTGAGTCGTCATCGCAAGCTGAGCAGGCAGGCTTGCTCGCGCAGCAGTGCATAGACTGCCATGTCCACATGCTGGCCCAGCACAAAATTGGCACCGCGTGCCACGCCTTCTCGGGTAAAACCACACTTGATGGCGACCCTTTCCGAGGCCAGATTGGCGGTATTCATCCGAATTTCCAGCCGGTTGATCAGTAAAGTATTAAACAGATATTGGCTCAGCATACGCACGGCGCGCGTGGCAATGCCGCGGTTACGCTGCGTCTGTGCCAGCACGGTATAGCCGATTTCGCGGGCATTAAAATACGGCACCGACTTGAAATGCCAAATGATGCCGAGGATGGTGTCGTCCTGATCGACAATCAGCAGTTTTTCATGGCTGTCATTGGCAAGGCCGTCGATTTCATAGTTCTTTTCAAAGGTTCTGGGCGAGGTGATAGCGCCGGGCAAATACTCGCCGCGCAATTCCAGATCATTCAATAGCGGCACCAATGTTGCCAGGTCATGCCTGGTGATAAAACGGATCGCCAGATTGTCGTCTTTGATCATATTACTGCTCCATTTGTTGAACCGAGCGCTGGGTTCTGCCTGTTTACTGCTGCTTCAGCAGCGAGCAGACCCTGAGCCTGCATCAGTTGCCAAACGGTTTGCGGCTGCTCCGATTGTTGCAGAAACTGCAGCACATCGTGTCGCGCGGCTGGCGTTTTATTCTGCGATAACTTCATTTTGGCGTGCAGTGATTCGATCCTGACCACAAAGCCGGTAATGGCAGCAGACAGCTGCTTTTCATAGGCAAGGTTGCTCTGGCGCCCGCTCGCTGCGCCAGCATCAGTGACCGCCGCCAGGCTAACAAAACTATCCTGCACCTGTTGCGGTAACGCTTGATTAGCCTTGGCTTGTTGTCTGCGCACTAGCGCCAGCGTACTTCTGGCATCCAATAACTGCACTGTGCCGCTTACTTCCACCAGACTGTAATTCCAGGTGGCCACCTGCGGTTGCTGTTGATAACACTCTGCTGCGACATAAGCATGCGGGCCCTGTACCACCAGTTTCACGCTATCGCCATCCTGCAGGCTTTGCAGCTGCGGGTTTTGTGCCGCTAAATGGCCATACACGCTGCCG
>JAIXSW010000221.1 GCA_027484495.1 Gammaproteobacteria bacterium | reverse complement strand
GAACTGATGCAGTTAATTCAGGCGATGCGCCACTTTAGTTCGCTGGTTTATGGTGTGCATCTGGCAGAAGAACATGCTGATTTGCCGCAACTATTGGAACTGAGTTCGCCAATTTACCGCTTGGAATTAGCGATGGTGGGGCGGCTGTTTGCTCAAAATGCCGAACTCTATGCTGACATTATGCTGAGCTCTGTTGCAGTTACCGGCCTACTGCAGCGGTATCAGCACAGATTTAATCAGTTGTCGCATTTGTTGGCGGCGCGCGACAAAGCCGGGCTGATGGCGGAATTTGCCAAAGGTCAGGAATTTTTTGGACCGCTTGCCAGTCAGTTCCTGCAGGAAAGCCGGCGTTTGCTGCAAAAGGCTGCCGATGAACGCAGTTAAACCGAATTTTTCTGACTATTAAAAGCCGGAGTACCAAGTTAGACTGGTCTCCGGTTTTGTTCAATGTCTGCAATCACTTGCTGAAACTCTCCATTCATCGTTTTTTTCAACTGCTGCTGTTGGTGCTGCGTTACTGCATTCTGGGCGTATTGACCCTGGTGTTGCTATTCGCGTATTTGCCTGTGCCTTATACCGGTGTGATGCTTGAGCGCCAGCTCAGTGCCTGGCTGGATGGCAAACCGCAGTATCAGGCTCGTCACCAGTGGCGTGCATTAACGCAGATATCACCAAACCTGTTGCAGGCGGTGGTTGCAGCAGAAGATCAGAAATTTCTGCAGCATCATGGTTTTGATTTGCAGGCGATAGAGAAAGCGCTGGTTTACAACAGCAAAGGCCGCAAAGTGCGTGGCGCGTCGACCATCAGTCAGCAAACGGCAAAAAACGTATTTTTATGGACAGGCCGCAGCTGGGCGCGTAAAGGTCTGGAGAGTGGTCTGACACTGCTGATTGAAGGTGCCTGGGGCAAACAACGCATTCTGGAAGTCTACTTAAACAGCATAGAATTTGGCCCTGGTGTATTTGGCGCCGAAGCTGCCGCGCAGCGTTACTTTGGCATTTCGGCAGCAAAGTTGTCCCGGCAACAGGCTGCATTGTTGGCGGCAGTGCTACCAAACCCGCATCGATTTTTGGTACAGGCGCCATCGCCTTATGTACGTAAACGCCAGCAGTGGATCCAGAAACAAATGCAGCAGCTCGCGCCAGTGCACCGGCAACTGCGCTGAAACTACTCCTACCTCTGGTCATTTTGCCGCTTTTCCCAGCAGAACCACCGTACTTTAGCGAAATAATACTGGGCGCATCCGACTTTAATCGTTATCTTATGACGCTGATCTGCCGTGGGCTTTGGGACAGCTTTCTGACCTTGCCGGACTCTTGTCAGACAACGGTGCAGCAATAGCACCGCACTATAACAATCTCCGAGGAATCTACTAATGAATGAATTTGTTGCTGTGGTGAACGGCATCATCTGGAGCCCAGCGCTGATCGCGCTTTGTCTCGGGGTGGGCCTGTATTTCTCCATACGCTCACGTTTCCTGCAATTACGCCATGTACGTGAAATGATCCGCCTGATGTTTGATGGCAAAAGTTCTGAAAGTGGCGTGTCGTCATTTCAGGCGCTGACCATGACACTGGCAGGCCGGGTAGGCACGGGTAATATTGCAGGTGTTGCAACTGCTATTACTTTTGGTGGCCCGGGCGCCGTTTTCTGGATGTGGGTGATGGCTTTTCTGGGGGCCAGTTCTGCATTTGTTGAATCGACTTTAGGTCAGGTTTATAAAGAAAAAATTGACGGTCAGTATCGCGGTGGTCCGGCATTTTATATTGAAAAAGGTTTAGGGATCCGGTGGTACGCCATCGTGTTTGCGATCGCAACAATTGTTGCTACCGGTCTGTTATTGCCGGGCGTACAAGCCAATTCTATTGCTGCTGGCCTGCAACAAGCTGCAGCTGTGGACCCAAATGTGACTGCTGCTCTTCTGGCTCTGCTGCTGGGCTTTATCATTTTTGGTGGCGTAAAACGCATCGCAACCTTTGCTGAAATCGTAGTCCCTTTCATGGCACTGGCATACATTCTGGTTGCTTGCGTGGTCGTTGCGATACATATCGATCAATTACCTGGCGTGATTAAGCTGATTATCAGCAGCGCATTTGGGCTTGATGCCGGCTTTGGTGCCATCATAGGCCTAGCGATCCAATGGGGTGTTAAACGCGGCGTATATTCCAATGAAGCAGGCCAGGGGACAGGGCCACATGCATCTTCTGCTGCAGCAGTATCTCATCCGGTTAAACAAGGCCTGGTACAGGGTTTCTCCGTGTACGTCGACACTTTATTAGTGTGTTCAGCGACTGCGTTTATGTTACTGATCACCGGGCAATATAATGTTGAAGGGCCCGATGGCAAAGCCTTGTTCATCGGTGTGCAAGGGGTTGCGGCCGGGCCGGGTTATGTCCAGACCGCGATGGAAAACGTGATGCCGGGCTTTGGTGCGCTATTTATTGCCATCACATTGTTTTTCTTCGCCTTTACCACGATTGTTGCGTATTACTATATTGCCGAAACAAATATCGCTTACCTGACCAGATCTCGTAAACTGCCTGGACTGACGCTGTTGTTAAAGTTGTTCATCATGGCGTCCACGGTTTATGGTGCGATCAAAACTGCAGATCTGGCTTGGGCGCTCGGCGACATCGGCGTAGGCTTAATGGCATGGCTCAACATTACCGCTATTGTGCTGTTGCATAAAATTGCCTTTAAGTGTTTGCGTGACTATGAAGCGCAAAAAGCCGAAGGCAAAGATCCGGTGTTCCACCCAGAAAAACTCGGCATTAAAAACGCGCATTACTGGGAAGGAAAAACGGATGAGGAACTGTTGAGTTCCAGTCTGACTAAGCTGGCAGAACAAGAGAAAAAACGCGGATAACCGCATCGTAGCAAGGGCCAGTCTGAGACTGGCCTTTTTTTGTCCAAGTCTGCGCGGGTATCGAAGAGGGACATGATGGCAATTATTTTAACGACTGAGCGTTTGCGTTTGCGTCATGCCGAGCTTTGTGACGCTCCGGCGATGTTATTGCTGCTGAACGAAGCTGGATTCTTGCAGAATATCGGTGACAAGCAAGTACGGGATCTGGCTGGTGCTGAGCTGTACCTGCAAAATGGTCCTATTGGCAGTTATCAGCAATTTGGCTTTGGTTTGTATTTAATTGAACGCTTGTCTGATGATGCCGTACTCGGTTTGTGTGGCTTAGTACAACGTGATTATCTGGACCGGCCAGATGTGGGTTACGCGCTGTTTGAGCAATTCAGTGGTGCAGGATATACCTCTGAAGCTGCAATTGCCGTCGTGCAATTTGCCCGGGAACAACTTGGTATACAGCAGCTTTGTGGCATTGTTTCGCCACACAATCTGGCGTCAAAACGAATTCTGGAGAAGGCAGGAATGCTGCAAGTGGGGCAAAAAATACTGCCCGGTTCAGACAAACTGGTTGATTATTATCAACTGGATTTGGTCTGACTGTTGTCATCGCGTTGACGTAAAAAATCCTGATATTTTTTGCCGGCAACATCTTTCAGGCAGCTTTCAGAGAGTGGTGCCGGTAACAGCCGGCATTGTGCCCTTTGCTCATCCCGCATTTTGTTATACCAATATTCTTCACTGCCACGTTGCGGGCTCTGGCATGCAAGCAACAAAGGTAAACACCATACTGCTCTGAACAAAGACATCGCTTTGGCCCACATAGATTTGCTCATCTGAAATAGAAGATCTGCACTATGCCACAGCCGCAATAAAATAAGCCACAGTCCGGTACGTACCTGACTGCGGCTTATAACCAACAAACAACCGTTAACTGCGAAAGCGGCGGCGTAATCCAAGACCAATTAAGGCGCTGGCAAAGAGCCACAATCCTGCAGGCGCAGACACCGCAGACGTTACCCGGTCAAATGTAGCAGTGAAAGCAAAATCGCCATTGACCCATTTCTCCCAGGTTTGACCAGTCCAGGCACTGGTATCACTGGTGTTATTCAGCCAATAAAAATCACCATCCAGATAGCTGTTGCTCGATACACTGGCGAATACGCCTGTTTGATTGGAATTGTCGCCATATACCGCGGAAGTGCTGAAAAACAACATATAACTGTCATTGAGATTCACTGCAGTGTTACCAGTGTTGATCATTACAGTGTTAAAACCACTGCCATTATCAAACAGGTCAGCGCTGGTAAACAGGCTTGAACCTGTTGCTTTTGTACCATCCCAACGGAACACATAGGCTTTAAATTTCAGTGTGTCGGGTAAATCGACGATAAAAGAGAACGAATTCAGTATATTGCCACTGGCCTTCACGACTTGTCCGTAAGTAGCCGTATGTGGCTGGCCAAATGGAGCAAGGTACGATGACGTATCCCATGCCGCAGTGTTATCAATGGTAGCGGCTTGCGCTGTATGTAAAGCAGTCAACATAAAGGACAGAGCAACAGCAGATTTCAGGTTTGACATGATATGACCTCTTGCTTCAATGTTTTGAATGTTTGCAACAACACTCATTAAATCGCATAGACCATGCCAGTATTTTAAGTGTCTGATTTTTAGTCATATAATCCAAGGTGTCGATTTACATTACATCATGATGTAAGAAATGCTGACATAGCAAGTGTAGAGGCTAGCATTGGTAAATTTCATTAATCTGCCATAAATCTGCGGGCCTGGCTGGCATAAGATGTATTTTTTCGTCACACAGGACGTTGTGGTGCCAGATTCACTGCCAGAGCTGCATCAGCTGGAATTGCTGCTACGCCATGCGCCTGCGCCGGTAAGTGCACAGGTCTTGGCGATGGTCAGTGCTGCTGACCAACAATATCCGCTTTACGCTATTTCTGTCGGCAATGCAGCGCCGGGCAAGCCGGTATTGTTACTCACTGGTGGCATTCATGGCCTGGAGCGGATCGGTACTCAGGTATTGTTGGCTTATCTGGAAAGTTTGTGTAGCCGGTTACGTTGGGACCAGCAATTTGCTGCGCTGTTCGATAGGGTACAGCTGTATATATTGCCTTTGTTGAATCCGGGGGGCATGGCTCGCGGTTGGCGCTCTAATGCCCGCCATGTTGATTTAATGCGCAACGCCCCACAAGACTGTGTGGAAGGTGCGGCGTTTTTAGTTGGCGGCCAGCGTTACAGTAAATTTATCCCCTGGTTTCGTGGCGCCGCCGATCACCTGGAAACGGAAAGCCGGGTGTTGTG
>JAIXSW010000026.1 GCA_027484495.1 Gammaproteobacteria bacterium | reverse complement strand
GTTGTACCACCCTGCGTGTTGTGCCACCCGGCTCGGTCACAACACGCGTTGTTTTGCTGCAAGGCAAAGCCGTTGCTCAGTCACGTTGGCTTTTGGCCCAGTGCAAACTCAGCGAAATCAGCACCGAGCCTGTGGCCAACATCCACCAGTAGCCCGGCCGGGATCAGCACGTTATTCGTTAAGGCGAGTTGATTCGCACTCACTTGCCTGGCGCCGGCGTCCTGCAGCCAATGCCCGCGAGCAGCAGCGCCAGCAACATCCGGCTGCGCCGGGTTAACTCAGCCGGATGGTTTTCCATGCCAGCAGCGAGCCGTCGCTGTTTTGCTGCGTACTAAAAATAAAATCAGTCGCGCTGCTACCAAATATAGTGTCACGACCGCTGGCCAGCGTGGTGTCCTGAATGCCGCGGCCACTGTAATTGGCATGAGTGGTACAAATGTCCTGCGTCAGTGTGTCGGTAAAGCAGAATTGTGATACGACCTGATCATTGTTGTTATTGCGCACCCGAAAATGAATGTGGATAGTGCGGCTGGAATACCAACCCGGGAAACAAGTTTTAAAATTCACCCGGCCGTTGCTGTCAGTGACCTGAGTGCCGCGATACCACTTGGCTTTCAGGGCATTGGCATTATTCCCGGTACAGAAAGATGAACTAAAACCCGCGCTGTCACTACTACCGCTGGTATCACCGGAATAGATCCCGGCAATATCACAATGCCAGACTTCGACTTCGAGGCCAGATAGCGGCTTACAGTTGCTGTCGACCACACGCAGACACAACTGCATCGGTAAGCCGACCTGACTCTCGGAAATATCATCGCGATTGTCCACGGTGAAATAGCAGGGACCTTCAGTCAGTGCTTTAGTCAGTGCCAGACTGCAGCTGGTGCCCAGATCAAACAGACTGTCGGCCGGGAAGTTCGCCGTCAGCGCGGCGGTGCCACCAGTCGCCCAAGTCCCGGATGTTCCGGTGCTACCGCCGGTACTGCCGCCTGTACTACCAGTGCCGGTGGTCGTATCCGTTGACGTGGAGGCGCTCTCAGAGCTGCCACCGCCGCAAGCGACAATACCCACCAGTGGGGCAGCGGCCAGCGCAAAGCCCACCTGTTTGATAAAACTGCGCCGACTTTGCGCCGGGGCTATTTGTGCCGATGTTTTTTGTGACGGTGTTGTTTGTGAAAGATTTGGTGGGGAGTTTGGTTTGGTCATAGTACGGTTCCTGCGGCTACTGAAAAGGACAATCTGTCGATTCTGAGCGCAGGAAAATGCAGAGGTTTCAAACCATACCTTACTTTACCCTCGGCTTGGTTTTGCTTAGCAATTCTTTACTGATGCCGTTGTATGCGTCCTGTGGGCTTAAGGTAATTGCCACTGCCAAATATCAATTTTAGGCACCGGGCTGTACTGCAGTAATAAGCGTTGAGCGGCTTCATCATAAGCCAGATTGGCGGCTAAATCGGTTTGGCCGGCCGGTAATACCACCAAGCGCCGTTGTTGTTGGTCAGCCAGTTGTTTGACCCAGACTTCCACGCCGTCTTTGACAGCTTGCAGGTAGAAGATCTGCGTTGGGGTCGCCAGCCAGCTATAGCTTTCACTGTAGGCATCACCACTGATGACTTGCACTGGCGCGCCGGCTGGTTTGCCTTGTTGCAACGCCTGCCACCAGATACCCTGACCCCGGCCTTTGGTATAATAAAAGCCCCGTTCATCCGGCATTTGGGCGTAATTACCACTGCCTTGACTGATGGTTGCTTTTTGGCCATTTTGCAAGTCAAACCGGATCAGTTTGCCTTGCACCGGCAACAACACGGCCCTGTCATCGGCCGTCCAGCCCGGCCGCCCATGCACCTGAATTCCGGTATCCGGAAAGCTCAGTTTACCGGTTGCGACATCGAGGATGGTCAGCCGGTCATGCAATGAATTGGCGCTGCGCGACACAAACAACACCCGATCGCCCCGATGCGACCAGCGCGGATATTTAATCACGCCGTTGAGCCGGGTCAGCTGCTGTTTTTGCAGTAATTGCCGGTCTGCCAGCCATAATTCGCTGCTGCCGTTTTCGTTGGCGGAATTTTCGTTACTGATATAAATCAGTTGCTGCCGGCGCTGATGAAAGTCCGGTGCCTGATAACTTAAGTCGCCGGCGCTGAGCGGGAACACCGCACTGGCGGTGTGCAGCGGCACGTAACCTAACTGCGGCACTGAGCTGTCACGATGGAAATACAGCTGGCGGTCAGCCGTCACCCGGCTGACAAAACTCACGTCATCGACCGGTATCGCGCTTTGTTTGCCGCTGTGGATATCCAGCACAAAACCCAGGCTGCGGCCATTATTCTCAGTGCTATAAATCAGCTGCCGGCCATCCGGTGACCAGGCCATACCGCGAATATCGGACTGCCCGGAGGTCAACTGCCGTTCGCGACCGGTTTGCGGGTCATATAAAAACACTTCTTCCGACAAGCGGTTCGCGCGGCGTGTCAGCGCGATAAAAGACCCGTTCGGTTGCACGGCAATATCACGCACCCGCTGCTCGCAATTGTCGTGGCACGACATCGCCTCTGCTTTGGGCGTGGTTTGCTGTAAATCCAGTCGGTACCAGCTACGACCCTGTGCATCGCGGCTGCCATTAAAATACAGATACCTGTTGTCTGCGGATAGCTCGAGATAAATATCGTTATGGCGGCCACAGGTCTGCAGGGTTTGCTCCTGCAGGGTTTGCAGCGCTAACTGGTGGATCTGGCAACGGCCGTCCAGTGGGGATTTACTGGAATAGTACAGGGTCTGGCCATCGCTGCTAATCACCGGCCTCAGCTCGTCCAGTGGCGTAAAGGTCAGTTGTCGCGCCGCGCTGTCCGGTTGCTGTAAATCCCGCAAGAACAAATCGGCGGGCTGACCAAATTGCTGCCAGCTATAGACCAGATAACGTCCATCCGGTGTCACGGTCGGAAACATCGACCAGCCTTGCTGGCGGGTGACCTGACTCAGGCTTGGCGCGGCAGCCGGCCAGCCCCAGTACAGTAGTGAACCACACAGAATAACTACCGCCACGATCCAACCAGACCAGTGCCAACCAGACCAATGCAGCCACTGGGCTTTGCCTAAAGAGGTTGGGGGAGGCGATGCGACTGTTGCAACCACTGAGTGGTCAGCGCTGGGGATCTGAACTGATAAGGGCATCACCACAGGGGCTTGTTGCAGCCGGTAGCCTTTTTTTCGCACTGTGGCGATGAGTTCGGCCTGACCAAAGGCGGTCAGAGCCTGACGCAATTGCCAAATCGTGTTGGTCAGCGCTTTTTCGCCGACATAAACGTTGCCGTCCCAGACGGCATCGATCAGCTGTTCCCGCGTCACCAGCGCCGGGTACTGGCTGGCCAGATAACACAGGACTTCCATCGGTTTTTGCTGGATCTGCTGGCTTGCCGTCCCTTGTGACAGCGTCAGTGTCAAAGGCACAACATGGATATCAGCAAGACAAAATGGCGTTTCAGCAGACACAAGCACGGGCTTCAGATTAATCAGGGATAACTATGCTAACGGAAAAGGCGGAACATCGCTATGTCCCGCCGGTGGCGATTACAACTTGTATTCATATCCCAGATAAAACACCCGACCTACCGTGTTATAGCCGGCATCTTCTTCAAAATACGGATACACATTGCGATTCGGGTGACCAATCGGATACAGCGGTGGCATTTCATCACCGAGATTATTGACGCCGAGGGTCAGTTTGCCATAGTCGTCAAAATCATAACTGGCGTTGAGGTTGACTCGTTGGTACGCCGCTAACTTACTCCAGGTTTGTTGCTGTACATCTTTACCGGCAGCATCTTTGACCACCCAGTTATTCCAGCCTTCAGCCGTACCGAGGTAGTACCAGCTCAGATTGATACTCAGGTCCTGCATCGACCAGCGCGCTGACAATTCGGTTTTCCATTTTGGCAGATAGTTATCGCGGGTTTCTTCGACGCGTTCACCGCCGGCGTAAGCCTGATACTCCTTTTTCAGCAGGTAACCGGCTTTTGGCGTCAGTTTTAACTTGCCATAATCGGCGAAATCCAGCTGATAGGTCAGTTCGGCATCAATGCCTTGCGATGCTTCATAGGCACTGTTAATGGTGCCGCGGCGCACGCACAGCAGGTCTTTGTAAGCCTGCCCGGACGGTTGCTGCATGATATAACCGATGCTCGGGAGTGCATTACAATTCTGGTAGCTGCCGCTCATGTTGTAGGCCGGGTTGGCGAGGATCCGGCTGGCGCTTTCGCTGTACACTGCGCCATCAAGGCTAATGCGCCACAGGTCGAGCGTGAGGCTGGTGGCCTCATTAAGGTTAGCCACTAAGCCTAGATTGATAAAGCGGCCTTTTTCTTCGGTCAGCGCGATATTGCCGGCACTGATGGATTCAAACCGGTCGGTTTCAGTGAGCGGGAAGGCAGGATCCAGTTTGAGTGTGGTTTCGGAAAAAGCCCGGCTTTCGCCAGCATACATCCGGTGCAGATCCGGTGCGCGGAAACTGTTGCCGCCGCTTAAGCGCAATAAAATGTCGTTATTTGGTCGCCAGGTCAGGCCCAGTTGTGGCGTGGTCGCACCGCCAACGTCAGAGCGGTCGTCGTAACGGTCGTGACGCAGTGCCACGCTGGCATCGAGCTGGCCGATGGCGGCATCAGCTGTCAGCAGTGGCAGCGCCAATTCACCGGCAGCAGCATAACGTTTGCGCCCGCCAACGCCTTGTGTGCCGCCTTGACCCAGCAAGTTGCCATTGATGGTATCTTGATCCTTATAGTCGAAGTACCATTCTTTCGCCCATTCTGCCGAAGCGGCAAACTGAACAGGGCCAGCCGGTAGCTGGAACCAATCACCGGTCAACACGGCGCTGTATTGATTTAAGCCAGAACCAGCGTCAGTCAGCGTTTCCGCATACAGCTGGTCGCGCTGAGCGCTGGTCAGCGGGTTCATCGGGTACCATTTAGCCGGATTGGTGGCCTGTGCCGGGTCGAGCGTGATGATTTTCAGCAGTTGATCGGCTTTCATCTGGTTACGGCCCTGACGGGTGTAATCACTGGTGCCATAAGCCCAGCTCAGTTCCAGCTCGTAGTCGCCGATTTTACCGGTCAGGCCCAGGCTGGTGGTCAGATTCTGCTGCTCGCCGGTGTAGTCGCGTTTTTGGCCATAATCATCCAGCCGGCGGTACACGCGAAATTCACGGCTACTGGCAAAATCGGCCGCGTTGTAGCTGTAGCGGCCCGGATTATTACGGTCCATAAAAATGGTCGGGCTGATACTTTTTTGCGGGTTGCCGCGGTCGGTGGTCTTATCGCCATATTGCAGTAAGGCATTAAAGGCCCAGTCGTCATTAATGTCGCCGTGCTGATTGAGGATCAGGTTCCAGTCGTCTTTTGAGGTTTGTACACCTTCATCCCGATTGACGTCGTAGCGGCATTTGTAGCGGGGGTCAGTATCAACCCAGACGCCGTAACTGCCAAATAACTGTTGGCATTGGGTCTGCGTGGCCATCACATATTCGTCTTTATGGAACACTTTGGAGCGGTCACGGATATAGGCGCTGGTGGTGCTGTAGGTATCGGTGCCATCTGGCCCTAAACCGGCGGTCAGCGTACGGTCGCCGCCGCGCAGCATCTCGTCCTTACTGTAATCCACCACCAAAACGGTTTGCCCGAGCGCGCTGGCAAAACCAGTGGTCAGCGCCAGTTTACTTTTATCGCGGCCGCCATGTTGCGGATTTTCATGGCGCAGGTTCAGCCGCGTGCCTTCGAAATCCTTTTTCAGGATAATGTTGACCACGCCCCCGACCGCGTCTGAACCGTAAATGGCCGAGGCGCCGCCGGTCAGGATCTCAATGCGTTCGACCGCACTGCTTGGGAAGGTGGAAGTATCGACAAAGTTGGTGGTACCGCCGGTCGCGGTCGGAAATTGCGGCACACGTTTGCCATTGACCAGCACCAGCGTGCGGTTTTCGCCCATGCCGCGCAGGTTGATAGTATTAGCGCCCTGAGTCCAGCTCGATTCATTACCTTCGACCGAACGACCGGCATTGCCGATGCCGGCTTGCAGAATTTCTTCCACACTGGAAAAACCAGATAAAGCGATCTCTTGTGACGTGATCACAGTGACCGGCGAGGCGCCTTCGATGTCGGTGCGCTTAATCCGCGAGCCAGTGATCTCAATCCGCTCTGGCGCGGTTTGCGCAGTTTTGCTGTTGGCAGTGACTTGGGCGCTAGCCGGTTGCACCACGACTGCACCGGCCAAAGCCAGTACAGTTGCGTGGTAGAGTTTATGTTTAAGCATAGTGTTTGTTCCCGGAAACTAGTTGACCGGTCTGGCCGGCTGTTTTGTTTTGATGCGCTGCAAAGATGCGGCGTCCTTATCTTCAGCGCTTCGGGTTTCAACACAATGTGCGGTAGCTCGTTTCTGTGCCCGTTCTATCTCTATTAATATCTATTGATTTTAAATCAATGGGTTATGTTTGGTCTTTGCGTGTTTTTTTACTGCATCTGTGACAGGCTCCAGCTTGCCATCGAGACCAGATTTAAACCATTGACCGTCGGCAAAATGCAGCATGCTGCCGGTTTTACCGTTTTTAATGCTGCTGTCGACCGAATAGACCAAACCGTTGTGGTGGCGGTACACATCATCCATGCTGGTATGGCCCACCACGATGCGCGCCGCGCCAAATTGGCGCAGCTGTTGCTGCAATGCTTGAGTATCCACTTCGCCTTTTTTCGGAAAATAGCCGCGATACCACAGCGGGCCCGGACTGGTTTGCAGCAGTTGTAACAAGGGTTGTGCCGCCAAATCCGCTTTGCTCAGCCCCCAACTTTGCTGAAAACTGTTTAATAGCACAGCAGGTTCAACTTGTTGTTCGGCTAAGGTCGGGGAGATGCCGCCGTGGACAAACAAAGTGTCATTGATCCGGACAAATAACGGCAACTGACGTAACCAGTCACCCAGCACGGTGCCGGGGCCGTACAGTGCCGGCAACGAGGTATTCAATTGTTTTTCTACGTGCTGATAATCCTCATGGATGTAGCGCAAGTCGCCGCGCAGCACCATGGTTTCATGGTTGCCCGGTAACACGTGCACAGCGCCACCCGCTTGTTTCGCTTGTTGTTGCAGGCCGTACAAAAACCACAGGGCTTCGGTGACTTTATTGCCCCGGTCCATCACATCGCCGACTATCACTAGCTGATTGCGACCAAAACTCCATTGCTGGGCCGCGTTTATCACGCCGCTGGCTTGCAGCAGGCGCAGCATCAGATCATATTGACCGTGAATGTCGCTGACCGCTGCAAAGCGCGGGCTGTTAAATTGCCAGCCAGCGGCAGTGGCGTTGGCGACGAGGATAGGTTTGTCGTAACCGCATTGGGGCTGGACAGGCGCGCTCAGTGCTTGTTGGCGCACAATGGCTTTGCCGGCACAAACCCATTGTGCCTTGAGGGTTTTGGCATCTTGGTGGCTAAGATAAGGCCCGTCCGATACGGCCGGATTTAAACTAGCCTGCACCGGCCCGGACAGGTTTTCGCTGGCCACACAAGCGTTGGCGAGGCCTGCCAACAACAAGACACCGGTGAACCAATAAGAGGATAAATAGCTGTGCATCTGAAGCTCCTGCAGAAAAACTCAGCATGCCAAAGCCTGGCCAAAGCGCCAACGCGCCGGACTCTGCTTCAGCTCGGTTTTGTCTCTTTTAATCTCTGTTGTGCGGCTTTTCAGGCGTAACTGCGGTTTTTCGGCGGCGGGGCTGGCCTTCGGTGTACAGCCGAAGGCCATTGCAGGCAGGTTTTAGTGACAGTCGTTACTGAGCCGTCGGGCTGGCTTTTGCGCTGCTGACCATCTTGCGTACATCGCTCAGCAGCTGCTGGGCGTCGTACACCACACCGTCTTTAATGGTGTAGCGCACACCTTTGGTCCGTTCCGGCTGATTCTGCTCGTTCAGCTGGTAATGGCCATTGCCGTACAACACTTTGAAGTTTGCCAGTGGGTTTTCTGCCACGATCACCATGTCGGCTTTTTTGCCCGGTACCAGACTGCCGAGATCTTTTTCCAGGCCCAGCGCCATCGCGCCATTCAGCGTCGCAGCCTGGATCACTTCGAGCGGGTTAAAACCGGCTTCGCGCAGCAATTCCAGTTCCTGAATGTAGGCAAAGCCATAGATTTTGTAGATATAACCGGCGTCCGAGCCTGCAGTCACGCGGCCACCATGGTTTTTGTAGTCGTTTAAGAATTGCATCCAGATGCGGTAGTTTTCGCGCCACGCAATTTCCTGATCGGTGGTCCAGTTAAACCAGAACGAGCCATGGGCATAGCGGTTGGGTTTAAAAAATTCGCTCAGCACCGGCATCGTGTAATCGGCGTGCCAGGGCGCATTGCGCTGCGCTTCGGCATTGCGCGTGGCTTCATAAATCGTCAGTGTCGGGTTGATGGTGAAATTGAGGCTGATCAGTTCATCGCGCACTGCGTTCCACTTATCAGAACCCGGCGCTGCGGCTTGTTGCCATAATTTGCCGGCTTCGCCGAAGCGGTCCTGTTCGTTCTGGTAGTTGTAATCGGCTTTGTAGTTCTGCACTACTTGGTTAGTAAACAGCGCTTCCGGCAAGCCGTACCAATGTTCCATCGACGTCAGGCCGAGCCGCGCACTGTCTAGCGCATTCATCCGCATCACGTTCAGCTGCGCATGATGCATCATAGTGCCGAGCTGTTGTTTTTTCGCTTCATCCAGTGCTGCGGCCATAATCGCTGGCGTGGCACCAAAAAATTTAATCCCGGCCGCCCCGGCTTTTTTAATGTTTTGCACCCATTCCCGTGCCTGTTGCGGGCTGAACACCGGCTTACTTAAACCCTGACCAAAACCGACATAAGGCACAATGCGTGGGGCAACAATTTTATGTTCATTCGATGCTTTGGCATGTTTCAGCGTCCAGTCGAGGCCGTTAAAGCTGCCCGGTTCGCGCACAGTGGTGATGCCATGTGCCAGCCACAACTTAAACACGTATTCGGCTGGCGTGCCTTTGGCGGAACCACCGATATGGCCATGCATGTCGATAAAGCCCGGCAGAATATACATGCCGCTGACGTCCATTTCTTTATCACCGGCTTTGACTTTTGGCCGGCCTTCCGGCAGTACCGGCACACCCGGATTGCCGACGGCGGTGATTTCGCTGATGCGGTCGTTTTCAATGACGATATCCACAGGGCCAACCGGCGGCGCACCTTCACCACTGATAAAAGTACCGCCACGTAAAATCAGCCGGGTGTAAGGGCCTTCCCCTTGATCGGCGGCAGGGGCGGACGGCGTGCGTTCAGTGCTGGCGGCTAGTGCGGCCTGCGGCAGGCTGGCCGCAATACTCATCGCCAGCACGGCGGCACGCAGCATAAATAGGGTCTTCGGTTGAATTTGCATAATCGTTCCCGGCATATGGTGAATTAGGCTTGGCTAATTCTTGTTGTTTTTGTTTGTTTTATCAGGCTGACCGCTTGGTCACCAGCCAGCCAAACCCAGTGTGGCAACAGCATGGCTTCGTCGCAAGCAGATCCGATTAACGGAGGTTGGACTGCGATGACAGGTGAGGGACTTGCGCTGGTTGTTCAGGTGACAAACTGCTTATAATCGACTGGCTTTTGGACACAAACCAGCATCAGAGAAAACAACATGCATCCGGATAAAGTGAACCGCTCTCAGCTGAAAAAACTCACCGACTTGCCCAATATTGGCCCGGCTGGCGCCAAAGATTATCAGTTACTTGGCTATCAACATCCGCAGCAGCTGGTTGGGGTTTCTGCTTTACATTTGTATCAACAGCTTTGTGCGGTCACAGGTCAACAACATGACCCTTGTGTGCTGGACGTGCTGTTATCGGTCGAGTATTTTCTGGCTGGCGATGCACCGCAAGTCTGGTGGGCCTACACGGCGCAGCGCAAGCAGTTGCTGGCTGCAGCCGATTAATTGAGCCTAGCGGCCAACCGCCAGGCTTGCTTGTGCGGTTAGTGCTTCAGCGACAAATCCCGCGCCGCTTTAAATTCTTTGCCGGGATACCAGTTCGGCCACAGCGCCGAATTGGCCAATTCGTGCCCGACTAAATAAAACAGCCACAAATCTTGCTGTGAACCGCGTAAATCCCAGGCCGGACTGAATTCATCATTGACCTTGTGATAATAGTTCGCGGTGTAATCGCGCCGTTGTGCCAAGCCCCAATCTTTGCCATGCGCCACGCTGTCGACTCCACCGCGGGCATACAACATCGGCACACCATAACGCGCCAGCTGGAAATGGTCTGAACGGTAATAAAAGCCATCTTCCGGTGTCGGTTCCGGCGCGATGTAACGGCCTTGTGCTTTAGCATATTTGTCGAGCAGCGGCTCCAGCTCGGACGCACCATAACCAAACACCTGCACGTCACGCATCGGTCCATACACGTTCATCACGTCCATATTGATGCCGGCGACGGTTTTATTAAGTGGAAACAGCGGGTTAGCGGCATACCAGCGTGAACCTAACATGCCGCGCTCTTCGGCTGTTACCGCGATAAACACCACAGAACGTTCTGGCTGCGGCTGTTTTTGATAATGCTCGGCCAGCGCGATTAAACCGGCGATGCCACCGGCATTATCCTGTGCACCATTAAAAATTTTGTCGTCTTTGCGGCTGAAATCGAGGCCAAAGTGGTCCCAGTGCGCCATGTAGAGCACGGCTTCATCGGGTTTTGTCTTGCCGGGAATGTAACCAATGACGTTACTGGAGTCGATTTCGCGCAGTTGGTTTTTAATGCTGATCGAAGCGGTGCCGCCCAGCGCTATTGCCTGGAAATTTTTCGCCAGCGCTTTTTTGCGCAGGCTGTCGATACTCTGGCCAGAGGCAGCGAACAGTTGCTCGGCGCTGTCTGTGGTCAGCCAGCCTTCAACGGCCGCTTTATGCTGGTTTTTGTTTTTATCGGCCAGTTCAAAACGGATCGGGCTGGTGCCGGACACCACATTCCAGCCATAAGCGGCGGCATCGGTTTCGTGCACAATCAGCGCCATCGCTGCGCCCTGACGCGCCGCTTCCTCAAACTTGTAAGTCCAGCGGCCGTAATAGGTCATGGCCTTGCCGGTGAAAAGTTTGGGGTCACCAGTGGCAAAACCCGGGTCGTTGACAAACATCACCACGGTTTTGCCTTTGACGTCGATATTTTTATAGTCGTTCCAGCCATATTCCGGGGCGACAATGCCGTAGCCGACAAATACCAGTTCGCTGTTTTTCACTTCAACCTGCGGTTGCATCCGGGTTGACCAGGCCATCATTTGTGTTTTATAGGCGAAACTGGCTGGCAGTTTGTCGCCTTGCAAGGTTAATGCAGAGACCGCCACCGGGTCGATTTGCACCACGGGCACCGCCTGACGGTAGCTATCTTTGGCAAAGGGTTTCAGGCCAAGACGCTGAAACTGCTGTTCGATATAAGCCACAGTGCGCTCTTCACCGACGGTAGCCGGTGCCCGGCCTTGCAGTTCGTCGGAGGCCACTTCGGCAAAATAGCGGCCAAAGGCCGGATTAAATTCAGATTGTGGCAGGGGCGCTTTGCTGTCAGCCAGCGCACTGTGACTCAGCAACAGGCCAACACCAAGGCGTAGCAGGGACATGGATTTGAACATGACAACACTCACGGCAAGGGTCGCTGTTGTTCTCAGCGACCATCAAGATCAGGAAGTCTGCATTCTGCCATGACAGGTAACGGGTTGCTGTGCTTTTTCGATTAAGGGCCCAGATTGACCGACAGAGCTGACCAACAGCTCAGTTGATGTTGCAGTGATGCTAGTGTTTAACGCAGACAAACAACGCATTGCCCGAAGTGCCGTCCCAAGCCACCAGCTTGTCGTAGTCGTGTTGCAGGATCTGCACGTCGAAATAAGGCGCCAGTAGTTGCTGTAACTCGGCGAAGGTAACCGCCACCATCGGATGGGCGTCTTGCCAAATTTCGGTCTGGTCGTTTTCAGTTTTTTCGATGCGAAGGCGCAGCTGTTGTTGCTCGCCGCTACCCGGATAAAACCAGCCAGACGCGAATACAAATCGGCTATTGGCTTGCAGTGCCTGGTGCGATACGACAGAAGCATTGTCGATTTGGCTTTTGTCGACGGCGTTAAAACAAAACACACCGCCGGGATTAAGCGCCAGGTGGGCCTGACGGATACAGGCGGTGAGGCCGGCGATGGTCTGGCTGTAATGCAGCGAGTATAAAAAGCAGGTGATAAGGTCGACCGGCGCTTTTAGCTGAAATTCGCACATATTCTGGCAGGAAAAGTCGGCTTCAGGGCAACGTTGCTGCGCCAGTTCCAGCATCGGCTGATTGAGGTCGAGCCCGGCGCTCTGATAGCCTAAATCCAGCAGATAGCGGATATGCGGGCCGGTGCCACAGGCAAGATCCAGATGCCGTTTGCCACCATTGCCAAAAAACTGATCGATGCGATGTACAGTATCGCTTTGCGCCTGATAATTGATGTCGGCACACATCAAATCATAATAACCGGATAAATCGGTGTAGAGGGCAGTGACAGTCATGGCAGGTCCGGTTGGCACAAGAAAAACGGCGCGCACGATAGCATAAATTAGCGCCTGCGGCGACCTGTCGCATACGCTGGTGCAACGGTCGGTTTTGTCGAAAAACTGCCGGTCGCGGTTGCCATCATCGTTGCCCACATTTATCAAAAAGGAGTCCCGAATGAGAATCAAACTGATCCTGTCGCAACTGCTGTTATGGGCTCTGGCGGTCGGCGCGGCTGTGCTGACCGGTGCGCCGGATTTTTATGCACTGTTGCTGTTACCGGTGATTGGTGTGATCGCCATAGCCGCACTGTGGCGTGCTACAGCGCCGCAAAAGGACTGCTGTAATTCATAACTGCGGCTATGAATTCCATAAATGTAAGCGCTTTACAAAAACGCGTCAGGCGGGGCACTATCTGGCAAACCGACAAAAAGGAACGTCAGATGAAATTGAAGCTTCGCCTTAGCGGCCTGCTGTTTGTTAGCAGCCTTGTCACAGGCTTTGCCGCACTGCCGCTCGCTGCGAGCCCGCAGTTATCTTTGCTGGACCCGACATTGAGTCAGTGGGAAACCTACCTCAGTTACCGGCATCAGGAGCAATACAATGGCAGCCAACCGACCG
>JAIXSW010000237.1 GCA_027484495.1 Gammaproteobacteria bacterium | reverse complement strand
TCGCTCAGAATGCCCAGCGTCAAATCGGTCACAGCGCTGTGGCCAAGCCGCAGACCTTTGCGCACCCCGGGCAGTAAAAATGCGCCCTGTGACATGGATTCGGCGCCACCACACAAGGCGAGTTGTTGCGGCGCCTTACCGCCGGAGAGCATCAGCTGTTGTGCTGCACTGAGCACCGCCTGCAAGCCAGAGCCGCATAACCGGTTCACCTGAAACGCATCACTGTGCACTGGCATCCCGCAATTGAGAGCGATATGCCGCGCCAGATATACGTCGGCAGCGCTGGTAGTAATAATATGACCAAATACTGAGCTGGCGATATCGCCGGCCGGGACTGCGGCGCGGGCAATCGCCGCCTGCGCCGCAACAGTGCCAAGCTGCGCCGGTGTTTGACCCGACAGGCTGCCGGCAAAACTACCAATCGGCGTGCGCGCAGCGCTGAGAATAACAATATCGGACAGTTGCATAGCCAGAGAGCCTCACAAATCACAAGGCCATCATCGTTACACAACTCAGTGAAGGCGGCTAGTCCTGCCGCCTCGCGCCACAAATCACTGGTAGGTGCAACAAGACTAGCCGCGGTGATTAATCTGATATTTCGCTAGCGCTTGCTGGTAACGCTCGGCGAGTCTTTTCACCGCCTGACTGGCCTGATCGGTACTCTTCGCCTGGACACTGCTATGGTCTGTCGTCTGCATCAGTGCTGACGTTTGTTTTTGCATGGTACTTGCCAAGGTCGCCTGATCTGACGCTAACCGACTAATTTGCTGATTCAGCTGCGTAATGGTTTCGCTGGCTTGTAGTACTTTTCCAAGGGCTTGATTGGCTTCAGCGGTATGCTGTTGTGATTCCAGCACGGTCTGACGATATTCGTTGTTGATATTCTCAACTACGACCACGCCTTGCTGCAGCAAATCAATCTTTTGACGGATCTCGCTGGTACTGGCCTGCGTGCGGCTGGCGAGCGACCGGACCTCGTCCGCAACAACAGCAAAACCTCGACCTTGTTCACCGGCGCGCGCTGCTTCAATCGCAGCATTCAGAGCCAGCAGATTGGTTTGCTCAGCAATGGCGCTAATCACTTCCAGAATGCTGCCGATTTGGCCGCTGGCATTATTCAGGCCTGACATCGCCTGCGCAGATTTCTCAACGGCGTCAACCTGACGGTTTGACTGCACGATAGCTCTTTGCAGGGCAACGCTCGCGTCCTGAGTAATGCTGGCGATATGGGCACTGCTGTCACTGGCAACGATCGCATTGTCTGTGACGGCAGCTGTTTTATCTGACAGCAATGTTGCGGCATCAGTAACCTGGGCCAGTCGCTCGCCGGCATCCTGTGTGGCCTGATAACTTTGCAGGGCAAATTCGGACAGTTGATTCGACGAGGCCTGCAGTTCACCAGTGATTTGGCTGATTTGATACATCATTTGTTGTAGTTGCTCCAGCAACAAATCAAACTGACGCGCCATCTGCCCGAATTCGTCATCACTGTAGACCGCAAAACGTTTGGTCAGGTCGCCATCACCGCTGGTGATCGCTGAGATCGCTGCGTGGGTCGCCTCAATCCGGCTGATCACCAGTCTCTGCAATAGCACGTATACCGCAGCGATAAAACACAAAACCCCGCTGCTAAGCCAGGCGAAAGCGCGGACAATTTCCCCACGAACCACGGCATCGACTTCGGCATTATTGACGCCGGTAACAATGCTGTAGTTCCATGGCGTGAATTGCTGTGTTTTCACCGTCCATTCGTCACTGTCTGCCAGGGCCTTTTTCAGCGCTTCAGGTTTGATGTGGGACGAAGACGCGCGGACCACACCGGTTTTATCAATAAGAGCGACAAATCCTTGCTCCAATAATCTGCTGCTGTTGACCAGATTAGTCAGCTCTGCCAAATCGGCTTTGTAGCCAACGTAAGCAATTCCAACTAATTCGCCATTGTTGTCTAGCAGCGGTTCATAAGCCGTGACAAAAGGATTACCTAAAATATCAACATGCCCGTAAAAGGCTTTCTTTTGGCTGACCGTTGTATAGGCAATGCCGCCAGGGGCGAGTGGGGTGCCGATGGCTCGGCCGGTAGTGGTCTGCACGTTGGTAGACACCCGGATAAACTGGTCAGCTGATTTGCTGAACAAAGTAGCAGTGCCGGCCATCATCGCGGTGTGCGAATCGACTAACTCAAAGTTATTCGCTTGCGGTTTGCCACCAATCAGTAAATCCGGCACTTGAACGGCTCCGACAGTTGTGACATTACCCGCTGTGATAGGACCCGAAGCAGCCAGTTGTTTTTGGAACACCCGCATGCTCGATTTAACCTGTTGAGACAACAAGGCATCGGTTAACTGCAAAGAATTCAGTAACTCACGTTGCAGATTTTGTTCCTGAGTTGTCAGGTTCTGATGGAGTTCATCGTGTGAGCGGTTCCAGATATAACCAAAAGCCAGTAACAGCAGCACGGCGCTTAGCGTGAATAACATCACAGTGAATTTACGTTGAATGGTCATTGCGGCTCCTTGCCGGGATATTTAGGCAGTGCTAACTATAGGAGCATAGTTGCGTTTATGGGGAATCTTGAATGATTAAGTTACCCGAAGGTCACTACGCAGGGGCTGGTCTCGTTGTTCACTGAAAAGTAAAAATTTTGCACGTGCAGACAAACCGCAAAAGCGAAAAAGCCGCGTAACCGGAGAAGGAAAATGTAGTGCCTGTGAATGTTCAGATATTGGTGCGTCCTAGTGGACTCGAACCACCGACCCCCACCATGTCAAGGTGGTGCTCTAACCAACTGAGCTAAGGACGCATTTAGATGTGCTGTTTGAGAATTTGGTGCGTCCTAGTGGACTCGAACCACCGACCCCCACCATGTCAAGGTGGTGCTCTAACCAAC
>JAIXSW010000530.1 GCA_027484495.1 Gammaproteobacteria bacterium | reverse complement strand
GAGAATTCGCCGGTGCCATGGCCGACTTTGCTGACCGGGATGATTTTTATTCAGATGTATTACTGGGGCACCAATCAGACCATCACCCAGCGTGCGATGGCGGCCCCCACAGTCGAGGAAGCGCAAAAAGGCGTCTATGCCGCTGCGGTGATCCGTCTGGTGATTGTGCCGGCGATTGTAGTACTGCCGGGCATTGTGTCGTACAAACTGTATGGCGACATTGGTGATAGCGCTTATGGTCGTCTGGTCGGTGACCTGTTACCGCCAGTGCTGATTGGCTTGTTCGCTGCAGCCATGGCTGCGGCTGTATTATCGACCTATAACAGCTTGTTGAACTCCGCCACTGCACTTTATGTCTGTGATATCCACGAAGCCTATGTCAGCGACAAACCGAATGTGGTGAAACTCAGCGCCTGGGTAACGTTGCTGCTAAGCGCACTTACACTGATTCTGGTGCCGGTTTATCAGCAGGCCGACAGTATTATCAATCTGCTGCAGCAGTTAAATGGCTTACTGAGTATGCCAATCCTGTCGATCTTTATCGTTGGGTTGTTGTTTAAAGATGTTGATGCACGCGCCGCCATTATTGCGGTGATCTTTGGTGTGTTGTTCTATGGCAGCCTGACGTTTGAATTCTCGCCGCTCTACACCACTGTGCATTACATCCATCTGATGGCCATCACCTTGTTCAGCTGTGTGGCGGTGGCACTGCTGAGCAACAGATTTATCTTCGGCAAACAGCATCGCTGGGCCGGCAAAACCCTGGAACTGCCTGCGTCTTCGTAGGCGGATGGCTCCGTTAGCCGGCTTAGGCCGGCTTTTTTTATGTGCCGACGATAGCCGCCATCTGATTCACTATCCAAGAGCAGTTCAGTGCCAGCAGCGGACATTGGCGACAACCGATGTGCGACAACCGTTGTGCGACAACCGTTGTGCGACAACCGTTGTGCGACAACCGATGGGTTTCGCTGCGCTCTACCCACCCTACGAGCCAGCGGCCCGAGCGTAGGGTGCAATGAGCAAAGCGAATTGCACCTTTGATACCCGTCACAGCATCAAACAGCCTGAACGGAATGTCTGTTACTCGCTCAAAGCAGTCACCCCAAACTCCAACAAAGCCAGCAGCTGCAGAGTGAGCGGTTCAGAGTGAACGCAAGTGGCATTTCCTGATCACACTCCTCCACATTACTACTCTGGGCTAACTGCTTCATTATTTGGTATTTTGTTACCTTGAATTGCACTTTGAGTTACGATGCATTAACTGCTTGTCCGTGGTTTTTGCGGTGATACAAACGGTAGTGAGTAGATAAAAGACCGCGCGTGACAATTTATAAACAAGGACAGTTACAAATGATAAAAACGGTTTTTGCAGCCACTGTTGCTGCACTTTTGACTTTTACCGCATCAGCCACTGCACAGTTTACGTATGCTCCAACATCAAGAGATGATGTTGGTTTATATCTCGGCGGCCAATTCTGGCAACCTGACGCAACTGGTGTTTTGGGCGCAGAAAATCCGCGCGTCGATTTTAATTTAAAAAAACAACAGCACATTCAATATTTTATTGACGTTAAACACCCTGTTGCTGCGTTGCCTCATCTGCGTATTTCCACAACCCAACTGGATACTTCAGGTCAAACCACGTTGACGCAACAGTTTGGCTTCAGCGACAAAACCTTTCCTGTTGCGGCTAAAGTTGATGCCAGCTTTAACGTCAGTTATATCGATTACACCTTGTATTATGCATTGTTTGATAGCGACAAATTTTCCTTTGAGTTGGGCTTCAGCGCCAGAGATTTGAATGGTGATGTAACGGTCGCCGGGACAACCAAAATATCTCATGATCCTTGTAATGATCCGAATCCTGCTCCCAATGACCCTTGTATAGATTTGGGAAACAACGCAATTTCCAGTGGGACAATAAAAACGGACAACATCAATCCGATGTTGTTTGTCGCGACCAGTGTTGCTTTGCCGTCCACTCAGTTAAATGTATTTGCTCAAGCTGATTTTTCATTACTCAATGACCATCGACTTTCTGACTATCAACTGGGTTTCAGTTACGATCTGCACAAACTGATGCGGGTAGATCTGCAGGTGACCTTAGGCTATCGCGTCGTGAACATGGCGTTCGAAAATTTAAACAGTCTATATACCGACCTTGCATTTAAAGGTGCTTTTGTTGGTTTGATTGCCCACTTTTAACAACGGACCCGCGAAAAAAAAACCGGCGTTTAGGCGCCGGTTTTGTTGGATGAGCTGTAGTGTCAGCGGTAAATCGCGACACCGTAGCCGTCCAGTGTGGCGCTGCCGAGCAGCCATTGCGCGTTTGCCGGGACCGTAACTTCGTTGGGGCTGGCGCTGTAATTAAACAGGAAGTTCAAGCCGCCACGGCGTGCCAGACGCACATCATGTGGCAGCACTAAAGTTTCCACGCCGGCTTGTTTCGCTAAATCGGCAAACAAGGCTTTGAGGAAGTCATCACAGCTGACGGTGGCGACATACACCGCGCGCTGATGCTGCGCGACAGCAGGCAGGCCGTCATGATAATGCGCCAGCACCTGGCAAGATGGCGGCACTGCCAGTTCTTCGCGCCAGCACTGGCTCTGATACTGTTTTTGGCCGATGAATAATGGCTCAGCGCAATCTGGCCGGATGGTTTCCACCGACAGCACTTTGACCGGGACCAGCGCCTGTAACAACCCCGGCGCCAATTGCGGCACCAGCTGGAATTCCGTAGTTTTACTGCCGGTGCGCGGACCAAACACCAGCACAGCGTCGCTGTCCTGGCAACGCTGCACAAATTCAGGCCGCACCACTGGCATACAAGGCACCAGCACCAGTTTGTAGCCGGTTAAATCTTGCTCCGGCGAGACAAAATCGACATCAACACCAAGCTGACGTAACGCCGAATACCAGGCAAATTCGACTTCCTGCTGATTAAAACTATCGCCCTGACGTTCGATTTCACAGACCCACTGATTTTCGGTGGTGCTGACCATCGCCACACTGGCTTTGACTTGTTGCTGCAGCAGGTCCGGACACAGCGCCAGCTCACGCACCAGCTGCTCGATTTCCGGCCAGGCGGCGGCTTTGGAATTGTCGATGCGTTTTAAACCTGCATGCATCTGTTCCTGCGCAAATGGTGCCTGACGCCAGCGGAAGTAACTGACCACATCGGCGCCGTGGGCAAAAGACACCCAGGACCACAACCGCACCATGCCAGGTTCCGGCCGCGGATTGTGCTTGGCCCAGTTCACCGGGCCTGGTTGTTGTTCCATGATCCAGAAGTGTTTGCCGGTCAGGCCACGCGTCTGGTCAAAGTAATAGCTGGAAAAATCCGGGTGGCCGGTACGCATATAAGGTTTAAACATCGCCGCGCCGCGCTTAGCGAAAAACAGGTCGGAACGCCCGAGCGGGTAGTTGTCGAAACTGGCAAAATCCAACGGCTTCGCCAGCGCATAGTTGTCGGTCTGGGTGTCGACCATTGGGATAAAGTTGTGCGTGACGAAGCGGCCCGGCGCATGGGCGCGAATGATCCGCACCATCTCGTCATGAAAGTGCACTACCTGGTCTGAACTGAACCGGCGATACGCCAGCTGATGGGCCGGGTTGGTTTCTGTGACGGCCAGAATCGGCAGCTCGATTTCGCCGAAATGGCGGTATTCCATCGACCAGAATACATTGCCCCAGGCGCTGTTCAGTGCGTCGATGTCGCTGTAATGCTGCTGACACCAGGCGCGAAACGCCGTTAATGCCGCCTCAGAGCCGCTGTGGGTGGTGTCGTGACAGGCCAGTTCGTTGTCGGTTTGCCAGCCAACGACCGCCGGATGCTCGCCATAACGTTCGGCCAGTACTGTGGAAATGCGCATCGCTTCACGGAAATAATCCGGGCTGGAGAAGTCGTAATGACGGCGTGAGCCAAAACCACGGCTGTGACCGGTTTTGACATCGACCGGCAGGATCGACGGATAGAGGTCAATCAACCATTTCGGCGGCGTGGCGGTTGGCGTACACATCACCACTTTTAAACCGGCGTCGGCTAAAGTGCTGATGGCGCGGTCGAGCCAGTCAAACCGGTATTGACCCGGGCTTGGTTCCAGCCGCGACCAGGCAAACTCGGCGATCCGCACATAACGGATGCCAAGCCCATACATTTCCGCAGCGTCCTGCGCCCACATTGATTCAGGCCAATGCTCCGGGTAATAACAGATTCCTAACATCATATGCTCCTGCCAGAAAGTGCTGCGATGACCAGAACAGCATGGCTGATCTGTGTTGCAGCGGGCGATAAAATTGTTTTGTATGATATATAGTATTTGATGGCGATTCTATAGTTTAATGTATGCTGTTTTTGCTTTCTTTTGGCTCTGAAGGAAATGTTATGCCGGCTTTACCGCAATTTGTTCGTCTGGACAGCTCCCGTCTGACTTTTATGCTTGATTGCCGTGGCCGCACCCCGGCGCTGTTGTATTTCGGTAGTCGACTCAGTAGCACCACCACCCCACAGATGCTGGCGTTGTTGCACACCCGGCAGGAAGCCAAATGTTCGGTTGTGCACGAGGCCGCTATTGGCCTGACGCCATTATCGGCCGAAGGTTTCACCGGTGCGCCAGGACTGGAGTTGTCGGATCACAGTGACGGCTGGGCCTTTGGCCCGACGCTGGCTGAGCTGGAGCAAAGCACCAGTGCAGATGGTCAACAGCAGGTTCGCTTGGTTAGTATCGATGACCAACGACAGTTGCAGCTGACTCATCTGATCCGACTGGATCCGGACAGCCACGTGTTGAGTCTGCAGACATCGCTGCAAAACCTTGGAACCATGCCCAGAGCGCTGCATTGGTGCTCGGCCGGCACTATTTTATTACCAGACCATCTGCAGGAACTGACCAGCTTCGAAGGCCGCTGGTCTAACGAATTTCAGCGCCAGCGCCAGCCATTGGCGCTGGGCAGTTTTGTCCGGCAGAACCGTAAAGGCAAAACCTCGCACGATACCTATCCGGCCCTGCTGGTGCATAGCCACACCACGACCGAGCAAGCCGGTGAAGTCTATGGCTTTCATCTGGGCTGGAGTGGCAACCACAGTCTGCGTGCTGAACTGACGGCGGAAGGCCGCAGTTATGTGCAGTTTGGTGAGTTATTGCTGCCGGGCGAAGTCACGCTCGCTGCCGGTGACAGCTACCAGAGCCCGTGTTTGTATCTGAGTTACGCTGCCGCAGGCTTTAGTCAGTTGTCGCAGCAATTTCATCAGTTCGTGCGCAGCCGCCTGTTAAGTAAGGCGCAGCAGCAAAAAGCCCGCCCCGTGCATTACAACACCTGGGAAGGCATTTATTTTAAGCATGACACCGACACCCTGATGCAGCTGGCAAGCCGCGTGGCGCCGCTCGGTGTTGAGCGTTTTGTCCTCGACGATGGCTGGTTTATGGGGCGGCGCGGTGATTTTGCCGGCTTAGGCGACTGGCAGGTGGACCCGGCCGTGTATCCGCAGGGGTTGGGGCCGTTGATTGCGCATGTAAATTCACTCGGCATGGAATTTGGTCTGTGGTTCGAACCTGAGATGGTGAACCCGGATAGTCAGCTGTTCCGCGACCATCCGGATTGGGTGCTGGGCAGTGCCGACAACCCGCAGATGCGTTTTCGCAATCAGCTGGTGCTGGATGTCAGCCGGCCGGAAGTCAGCGCCTACCTGTATGAACAGATCCATAGCTTATTGGTGCAGCACCCACAGATCCGTTATATCAAATGGGATATGAACCGCGATCTGAATCACCCGGGCGGCGCCGATGGCAAACCTGCCGTACACCGGCAAATTCAGGCGGTTTATCAGCTGATTTCCCGCTTAAAAGCTGCACATCCCGGTCTGGAGATTGAAAGCTGCTGCTCTGGCGGCGGCCGGGCCGATTACGGCATTTTGGCGCATACTGATCGGATCTGGACGTCGGATTCCAACGATGCGCTGGACCGGCTGAATATTCAGCGCGGCTGTTCGTTTTTCCTGCCAAACGATGTGATGGGCGCCCATGTCGGGCCGCGTGATTGCCATATTACCGGGCGTCGCGTCAGCATTGAGATGCGCTGTGCTGTGGCACTGTTTGGCCATTTTGGCATTGAAATGGACCCGCGGGAGCTGACCGAAGCTGAAGCGCAAACCCTCAGTCAGGCCATCGCGTTTTATAAAGCTGAGCGCAGTTTTATGCGTAGTGCCTTGTTGCAGCGGCTGGATTCTGATGGCGACAGTATCAACTTCGGGCTGGTTGCACCGGATCAGCGCCGGGCGATTTTTGCCTATAACCTGGTGAAGGAAACCGGCCGGACTATGCCGCCCCGCTTGCGCTTTACCGGTCTCAATCCGCAGGCGCTTTACCGGCTCACACTGGCGTGGCCGTCGCAGCTCAAAGAGTATTCACCGTCCGTGCTGCAAGTGGTGCCTGGTGAAATCTTTAGTGGTGATGCACTGATGCGGTTTGGCATGCAGATGCCTATTTTGCATCCACAGTCTTCGCTGATTTTTGTGCTGGAGCAGCAAGGCGGCTAAACCACCGTAACGGCGTAGCCTTTCAGGCTGAAAAAAGCCCGCTGCGGCGGGCTTTTTGCTGTCTGCTGATGACCAGTCGTAGGACTGTGTTGGTTGCTTATTCGAGTTTCGATTCAATCAACTGAATGGCTTCTTCCAGCAGCACTTCCACCGTATGGCGTGCCTGCTTTGGATCGCGCGCCTGAATAGCGCGCAGAATGTCACCGTGCTTTTGCACGTCGGCGCCAGGCACCCCTTTGATTCTGTTGGTGTAGCGAATACTGACGCGCAGCGCGGTGCTGATAAATTCGGTCAGCTGCAGCAGGAATCTGTTGTTGCTGGCGGCCAGCACAGCACTGTGAAAAGCAATATCTGCGTCCAGCGGATCGTCCAGACCTTCGTCAGCGTCGGCCATCCGCTTCAGTGCTTTTTCGATGTTCTGGATCTGGCTGTCGGATGCTGAAGTCGCGGCCAGCGCCGCGGCTTGCGGCTCCAGCACAACGCGGACCTGAGTAAATTCCAGCAGCAGCGATAAAGACGGTTTGCTACTTAAAATCCAGCGCAGCACATCGGTGTCGAACATATTCCAGTTGCTTTCCGGTAGCACGCGAATGCCTTGTTTAGGCCTGGATGTCAGTAAGCCTTTGGCAGATAACATTTTTACCGCTTCGCGCGTGGCGCTGCGGCTGACATTATGCCGAATGCAGAGTTCGGCTTCCGAAGGCATACCGCTGCCCACCGGATAAACGCCCTGCACGATGGCCAGGCCAAGGTCGTGCGTCAGTTGATGGGTCAGATTCTGAATGGGTTCGTTTTTCATCGGTGTGGTCCGTCCGGCTATGTGGGATATATCATATTAAAATACACCAGACTGTGATATAACTTTTTACATTGTTTCTGGTGGCAACTGTGATTCTGGCTTCAGAGTATTCTGACCTGCGCAGATTGCGAATTCTCTATTAGCTGAATTTCAGATTGAAAACAAAAGCATGACAGCTCAGTACTCTTGTTTACGCGATAAAGCCGTGTTTATCACCGGTGGCGCCACCGGCATTGGCGCGACCATGGTTCGTACTTTTGTGCAGCAGGGCTGCCGTGTCGCATTTATCGATTTAAATGCCCAGGCTGGCGCCAACCTGCTGGCCGAATTACCAGCCGGACAGGCACGGTTTACTGCGATTGATGTGACAGACGTGACTGCACTGCAGCAGGCGATCGCCGACGCAGCAGGTCACTGGGGCCGGCTGGATGTGCTGGTCAACAATGTTGCCAATGATCAACGGATGCCGACTGCGCAGGTGACACCGGCCAACTGGCGGCAGTGCCATGCGGTCAATCTGGATGCGGCATTTTTTGCCACGCAGGTCGCCCTCCCGTTTTTACAACAACAATCCTCCGCCTCTGTGATTAATTTCAGTTCGGTTGTCGCAGTCACCGGCAAAGTTGATATGGCCGGTTATGTCACGGCCAAAGCCGGTCTGATTGGCCTGACCAAGGCGTTGGCACGCGAAGCCGGGGGATTTGGCGTCCGCGTCAATGCGGTATTACCCGGATGGGTCCGCACGGAGCGGCAACTGAACAGCTGGTTTACGCCAGAGCAGCAACAACGCTGGCTCGAAGAAAGTGCGCTGAAACGTTTTATTCAGCCGGAAGATGTCGCCAATCTGGCGCTGTTTCTGGCGTCTGAACAAAGTGTGATGATCACCGGGCAAGCGATCCAAATCGACGGCGGGATTAGTCTCAGTGACTGAACCAAACTTCATTGCCATCGACTGGGGCGCCAGCCAGTTAAAAGCCTTTTTATGTCAGCCTGACGGTGTGCCGCCGAGGGTACTGGCCAGTGCCAGCGGACCGGGCGTGGCGGCCGCGCGTGGCCAGTTTCGTCTGACGCTGTTAGAGGCGGTCGGTGACTGGTTGCGGCAGGATCCGGCGCTGGTAGTCTATATGGCTGGTCATATCACCTCGTCTTTAGGCTGGTATCAGACTCGCTATCTGAATACGCCTTGTTTACCACAAGCGTTGTTACCCGCGTTAGTACAGGGACAATGCCCGGATATGGCGTTGTGGCTGTCGACCGGCTTACGTTGTGCCCTGCCGGAAGGGGGGCACGATGTGATGCGCGGCGAAGAAG